>NZ_JAAHFV010000056.1:0-26087 GCF_010672755.1 Moorena sp. SIO1F2 | reverse complement strand
TGGTGCTGGGTCAGTGCTGGTAGTGCCCAAAACTGGGACAGGAGCACACTGGCAACCAGGATTCCCAAAAGAATCAGGATTACGACAGGTCTAAGCAGTTTAGTGAAACCTTGGCCTAATTTTTTGCTCTTTGTCATGGGAGAACTGCTATATAGGAATCCTAAATCAATTGTGAGAATTTTTGATCTGAAGTTCCCTACTCCCTACTCCCTACTCCCTGTTCCCTTTGCTATAGACAACCAAGGTCGTCCTGAATCAGCGCGTCGCAGCATTCATCAGTTTACCATCAACTATCCGACTCTGTAGGAGATTCATACAGATCGGCTTTGCTCCGAGCAAAACTATGGGCAAGCTCAGAAGAGCAAAGATAATTGTTGATAACACGATTGGTGTCAGGAAAGATTTATCGAATGTAGATTGGTTCATGATTAAATGCTTACCTTAAACAAGTTCTAGTACTGGTCGTGAACTCAATGGCTAGGTAAAATTACAGGCCCCGTAGCAGGTATTTTCCTGCTTTTTGCTCCGTACACAAATAATCTACCGATCTGGCCAAGAGCAGTCGATAACTAAAAGTTAAGGAAAGTTATGGAGTTGCCCTCGGATTGGACTTAAATCAAACATGAGGTATACCCAATCCCTAACATAACGCAGAGGCGATCGCAAACCCCTGAGCTTCAAACTAGGACAAAACGCTGGCTATAAACCTACTGTTAAAAACCAATGAAAAGCAGACATGATGAGCGTTTTTATTTGGCATTTTTTATTTGGCATTTTTGAGTTTCAATGCCACACAGCGGTACTAGTCATTAAGTTCTACGTAGCTATCCTAAGGGAGTAATTGTGAACGGATCTACAATCCAAAAATTCATCTTGGCACCAGTATTCATTTCCACTACACTCTTTTGTATCTTCACCTTACCTGTAGCCATATTTGGTGAAGAGTCCCTCACCATCCGCATCCAAGATGAACTATTTTTCCATGGTAAGGTCAAGGATGCGGCGGCTCCTTACTTGGGACTAGCGATGTTAATCAGTTTGGGAGTAGGTATATCTAATGCTACTGTAGCTGGGTGGCAGGACTCTTCCCGGAAGTCAGCTACCATTGAGTCTGAGTTAGACACTATCGAGCAAGCTCTTCAGGAAAAGGAAAAGTTAATTCAACAACTACAAGTTTCAACATGCGAGCTGAACACACAGAAGCAACAGAAGCTAGATAATGTGGTTGCTTATCAAGAAGTAAAATTTGCTGATGCTGCCAGCGTACCGATGGCAAAGAAGGTTTCTGGGACCGTGGTCATGGAGAAACCGATAACAGTTATGGAACCGTTAATGGAACCGTTAGTAGTTACCCAGCAACCAGTGCTTGAAAACCTAGGGATATGATGGCAGCAGAGAAACGTAAAAGCTGCAATCTATCAGTTTGCCTCTGCTCAAACTTTCTTAGGCTACACCAAGGGATGCAGTCGGCCAAAGGGTGGAACCCCCATTCGCGATGGCATCAAGAATACTTCTGATGCTTCTGAACCATCCACAAGCATCAGAAATCCTCAAGTTCTGGTGAAAGAAATTGTGCTAGTTGAAGCACTCCAAAGTCAAAACCAAAACCTATCGGCTCAGCTAGAATCTCTCCAAACATCTCTAAAAGCAGCACCCCAAGTCTCTGAGCAAGCTAAAGTTGCAGCTTAGAGGATATCTGAAAAGTTTTTTGATACTGCATTTTGCCCCCCTAGCCCCCCAACTTTGGGGGGAACAAGAGTCAATTTGCTTCTAAAAGTCCCCCAAAATTGGGGGACCCACGGGGGCTTGGATGTAGCAAATTAGACTTCTCAGACAACCTCTTAGATAATAAGTAAGCATTCAGCTATCAGCTATCAGCTATTATCAGCTATTATCAGCTATTATCAGCTATTGACCAAGCTACGGAAACAGCTTTTTAATAAAAGAAGCTGACGGCTGACCACTGACGGCTGACCACTGACGGCACCTCAAGCAGGGTGCGCGTAGCGCATAGGCTGATGGCTGATGGCTAACAAGCTATCAGCAGAACTTTATAGGCGGTCTTTACTTTAAAAAGACCGCCTATGACTATAAGAAGCATGTGATGTTAATTACAGTTAATCACTTTTCAAGTCAGTTATTTTATGACAGTTAATTGTTAATTAGTAATTGGCAATTTTATTTTTAGATATAGCGTTGATCATACTGTTGTTCATGCTTATGAGGTAAATTCAATTTATTTCCCCCTACTCCCTACTCCCTACTCCCTGCTCCCTAAAACCCAGCATTTTGTACCTCACGACCTTGAAAATTGCTATATTAAACTTTGCTCAGAGGCATTTTCCCATCCTTAACCTCAAGCAGATGTGACCCAGAAGATTGCACTAGCTCAATTTCCAGACCTTCCCGCGCCATAATCGTATTAGAAAACTCCTTAACAGCCTGTTCTCCGATATGGTCCAAAACATCATCATTATGCAGGGGGTCATGATGGAAGATAACCAATTTTTTGGCATTAGCAGCTCGAGCAACATTAATAGCTTCCTGCCAGGTGGAATGTCCCCAACCCATTTTGCTTGATACCTCAGAGTAGTATTCTTCATTCGTGTAGGCAGCGTCGTAAATCATCACGTCCGCATGACGGGCCAGCCGCAGGACATTTTTATCTAAACCCTCTTCGAGATGTTCTGTGTCAGTGATGTAGGCAGCTGAATAGCCTCGCCAGTTAACTCGATAGCCAACGGCTTCACCAGGATGGTTCAAGGGCGCATTTTCTACCGTAATCTCACCAATCTTGACTGTTTCTCCGATCTCAAGGTTATAGAACTTCTTTTTCGATTGCATAATTTGCAAGGGAACTGGAAAATTTGGGTGGGTCATCTGATCAGTTAGACGATTCTCGATGGTCGCACCGTTAGGTGCGCAGGTGCCATAAATATGGAAACAATTCTTTTTAATAAAGGCAGGGGTAAAGAAAGGGAAACCCTGAATATGATCCCAATGAGAGTGGGTAAAAAATAGATGAGCTTCTACCGGCATCTCCTTGAGTAGAGACTGTCCCAAAACTCGCAACCCTGTGCCACCATCAAAAATTAGACGCTCATGACCAACTCGCATCTCTATACAAGGTGTGTTGCCTCCATACCGAACTGTTTCTGGTCCTGGACAGGCAATACTACCTCTGACGCCCCAAAAACGAATAGTGAATAAGTTGTGGGTATTAGACATAATTTTTCCTTGCAGGCTTTTGCAGTTAGTTCATCAGTGACGGCTGACTAAGAGGATGTCAGTGTATGGTAATCCAGGAAGGGGAAAAGGTAAAGCTAGAATAGTCAAGTACCCTTGGCCCAATTCCTATTTACCCTTAGCTTTGATAGCTAGAATTCAAGCACATTGCACAGGAGGCCTTAGCACAAGCGTCAGACTAATAATCACGAAGGATTTCACCTGGATTGTTACTGGTTAGAGGTGATTAGATGACTGAATTACCCTGTTGTGGTAGGGTGTATCCGTTATACAAAGTAGCTCAAGTTTACCAGTATAGTTCATCAATGCTGCTAGCAAGTACTTCTTATTCCTATGATTCCCAAAAGCGTAGCAATATTTACCTGAATGTGTTGTAGGTTACACAACCAAAGTATGTGATTTTGATCACATACTTGGCAGTGGTACCAGAGGAAAACTACACCTGACATAGATTCCCCCTCGGAGGTATGATCAACAGAAACCAGATTAATCACCAATGACCAATCAAAAGATAGTTGTCAAAGTCGGCACATCTAGTTTAACTCAACCAGCAACAGGTCAGTTGGCCCTATCTACCATTGCTGCCCTAGTGGAAACCCTGACTCGGCTGCGTTCTGAAGGTCATCAAGTGGTACTGGTTACCTCTGGCGCTGTGGGGATTGGCTGTGGGCGACTGGGGTTAACATCACGACCTAATACACTCCCTCTCAAACAAGCGATCGCAGCGGTTGGTCAAGGACGGCTGATGCGGATATATGATGACTTATTTAACAACCTCAACCAACCCATTGCTCAGATTCTCCTCAGCCGCCGAGATTTTGTACAGCGTAGTTGCTATGTTAATGCCTATGCTACCTTTCGGGAACTACTCCAGCTGGGGGTGATCCCAGTGGTGAATGAAAATGATACTGTTGCCGTAGATGAACTTAAATTTGGGGATAACGATACCCTTAGCGCCTTAGTAGCTAGTTTGATTGAATCGGATTGGTTGTTTTTACTAACTGATGTGGATAGACTTTACTCAGCAGACCCCCGTAAGGTACCGGATGCTGAACCGATTATTTCAGTCAATAGCATTGAGGAGTTAACTGAACTAGAGGTACAAGCTGATGACTCAGGCTCTGGTTGGGGCACTGGTGGGATGGTAACCAAAGTTGCTGCTGCCCGAATTGCTACTAATGCTGGGGTTAGAACTGTAATCACTGAAGGACGATGTCCGGATAACATTGAAAGAATTTTACAGGGAGAATCCCTGGGCACCCAGTTTGCCCCCCAAACTCAAACCAATAAAGCCCGCAAACACTGGATTGCTTACAGTTTAGTGCCAGCCGGGAAACTTTATCTTGATCATGGAGCGCTCAAGGCAGTTTATGATGGGGGCAAATCTCTCTTAGCAGCTGGTATCACTGCCATAGAAGGGGATTTTCGCTCCTCAGATGCGGTAGAGCTATGTGATAGCAATGGTAATGAAATTGCTAGGGGATTGGTGAATTACAACAGTAATGAATTACATAAGATTCGAGGTCATAAATCCGAACAAATCCTAACTATTTTGGGTTACAAGGGGGCAGAAACTGTGGTTCATCGGGATAATTTGGTACTGATGAATTAGGGAGTAGGGAGTAGGGAGTAGGGAGTAGGGAGTAGGGAGTAGGGAGTAGGGAGTAGGGAGTAGGGAATCGGGAATCGGGAATCGGGAATCGGGAATCGGGAATCGGGAAAAAATATTGTGTACCCGATAGCTATCATAAACCCTATATAGCGGTGTTTTGAGGATAGTTTTAATTCGTGGCTGCCTTTTTTGCTGATTCTACCCAACTATCAAAGAGTTCCTGGTTTTTATTCACCCATTCTTCGGCATGGCGGCGAATATCTTTTGGGCTACTTTCACCATCTTGTACCAGTTTTTGTTGAGCATTCACATCCTCAATCGGAACCGTAATCAACTCAAACAGGCGTTTGGCAGCTGGATTAGCTGCTAAAAATTTCTTGTTTGCCATCACCCGAACTTGATCGACAGCAAAACCGACATTTTTTCCGTCAACAGTAGTATCTTTTTCTGTTATATTTTCCTGTTCTTTAGGGAGTGAAAGAAAAGGAACCTCTAATCTAATGGTATCTTCTCCTGGCTTTAATACTGTCACTGACCAGTGGGGACTATAGCTATAAAATAAAATCGGTTGTCCTTGTTTATAGCGACCCAATGTGGCGGCCAAGAGCACATCATAGTTGCCTTGGTCATGTTCAACGGTATCGCGCAACTTGTAAGCATCCAGCTGATGTTCAATTACCAACTCACACCCCCAACCTGGATTACAACCAGTTAAGTTAGCTTTGCCATCTCCATCAGAGTCAAAAAGCTTGGCAATCTTGGGGTCTTTTAGTTGTCCCAAATTAGTAATTTTGTATTGTTCAGCAGTTTTTTTATCTATCTGATAGCTTTGCAAACCATCAGCAATAATTACCCCCACCTTTTCTAATTTTTGGTCACCACCGTTTTGTAAAAAGAATTTTTTGTGTATATTTTGCCAATGAACACTGTAGAAATCCACGTCTCCATTGCTGACAGAAATGTGTGCCAGGGGAATACTAAGTTGTTTTATTGCTGCAGGTTTATAACCAACTTTTTCCAATCCAATATTGATGATTTCGGAAACAAATAAGGCATAGGTGGAAACGGAGGATGCAGAACGGACCTTTACTCCTTTACCTGCTGTGGATTGACTCCCATTTGGGGTCTGTGCTTCACAGGCGATTAAACTGAGGCATAAAGCTGCTGCTAAGATAGCACAAATAAATTTATTGATTTTCCTGATGGTCATTTCTTTGATTCTATTTGATCAACCGCTATCGAGATGTTACAGCTAGATTTTCCATGAAATTCTGGTAAGGCGCAATGCTGACTACGGACCATAGGGTGGAATGGGCATGTTGGTGGCATGGGCATCTTGCCTGTTTCATTTCCGGGCGGGCATCCTGCCCACTCTACTGCTATTGATTCGCGCAGCGGGCATCCTGCCCACTCTACTGCTATTGATTAGACCTCTTGCAAAAGTATTTTTATGATAGTGTTTACGTCAATTATTGTCCACTTTTCCCTGTTCCCTGTTCCCGACAACTGCCGCGAAGTCTAATCAAGAAAATCATGCTTTCTCTGCGTGTCTTGCTTTCTGTTCCTGGAGTTTTGCCCACAACGCTTCTCGACCGGGTTTAGGGGGCATTGTTGCAATGCGAGCAAAGTGTTCTCGATTCCGCTCTTCCCAATACTGTCGGTTTTCCTGTTCCTCCTGCAAGATAGTTTCATACTCTGCTTCGACTTGGCTACGATTGTCTTCAATGTATGACAGCGCAGCGCTTACTTGTTCCTTACTTAGGTTAAGAACATCGCCAATAAACTTGGGTGGATACTGAGCCGTGACATAATCCATCACATCGTAGAGGGTGATGCGTGTTCCGGCAATGGTTAATCCCCATTCTGTGCGTATTACTATAGCTGTGTTTCTATTAGAAACTGGAGCCATATCCATCGCTTCCTTAAGGTATCTCTATTTTACGAAGTCTTGGGGGGCTGTGGTTACCTTGGTGCTCTACGCCAACCATTTGCGATCGCTTCTGACTCCGTGCAAAACCACCTTTCTCCCTTGGATGGATCGATAACTGTCGATTCATAATCTTCCATGGCTGGAAGATGATACAACTTTTTGCCTGTTTTAACGGAAATATTGCCTTTTATCATACATCCTGGCTTCGTAATAGATGTGATTGGTGAGGGAGAACGACTAGGACTGAACTCGATTGTAAACAGTGCCATAGCAGCTAAAATTACGAGACCAAGAACGGTTTCGAGTAAACTTCTTTTCCTCGGTTTTCTTTTAGTTGGCAAAGGTCGAGGTGCAACACCTTGAATGGAGGCTCTGGCAGCGCGTATTTTGCCATCGGGTTCAGCAACTTGCTCGTATAAAATCCTATCTCCAACCTTTGGGCGACGACTTGCTCCTTTCAAAGCACTGATATGTAAGAAAACGTCTTTACCACCATCATTGGGTTTGATGAAACCAAAGCCTCTATCGTCTTTCCAGGTTATCAGTTTTCCTTGATGTAGAACAGGTTTCATATAACAGTCTCATGATCATGTGCATCATCTTTGAGTTTTCCCAAATGCCACGTGCTTAAAGCATCCCCTCCTAGCCCGTGAACAAACACCACGTCTGCACTCGGCAATAAGTCCTGATGGCTTGAGATTTCAATCAAGCCCGTTAAATTACTCAACGATTAGCCTCCAGTTAATTATATAGCATTAACTAATAGATGCCTGAAACCCAATCTCGATTTAGTCTAACAAAAAAATAAAGGGAGTCGGGAGTCGGGAATCGGGAATCGGGAATCGGGAGTCGGGAGTCGGGAGCAAAAATTATCACAATTTATTACTTTATCGATTTAATATTTCCGTTGCTATCGATAAAAATACTCCAAAAAAACGCGATTGACCATAGGTCACGCTACGCGATCGCTAACTAATCTTTCCTATTTTTACTGTTACCTGTTACCTGTTTTTTGTTTTTTTTTATTACATAACCGTACATTTTATTTCAATACCTCCTCCGACAAAAACTATAAAAATCCTTGACACTATCATTCAGAATATTTATAATTATAGTTATAATTATAACAACTAATTGTTAACTATGTCCGACAACTTTTGCCCTAACCCAGAAAACAATCGTGAGGAGATAAATCCTAGTAATACACCTCAGTAACCTTCCCAAAAAAAATACCCGATTAAGCACATTTTGAAAGGCTCCCGCCAGGCAATAATCAACACCATGCATACCCTTTATGCACGGGGTTACGCCCAAATTGACGAGTGGAGCCCCCTTCAGCCAACTGACATTCCTGGCGAATTCATCACGGTAATGACGAAGTACTTAATGCTGGGTTAAGGGCTTAAATTTTGGGGGGGTTTCCCCCCCAAAGGCCAATCACATCGGATCACGTCCGGATGGGTTTACAAAGTTGAGACATAAGTAACAATTCCTAGCCGTGGAACATAGTTCTGCGGCTACTTTTTTTGGGGTTAGTAAGTTGAAGGTTAGTAAGTTGAAGGTTAGTAAGTTGAAGGTTAGTAAGTTGAAGGTTAGTAAGTTGAAGGTTAGATGGTTGAAGGTTAGTAAGTTGAAGGTTATTTGCTTGAAGGTTAGATGGTTGTTCGCCTTTGGCGTTCGAGTAGGGTAGGTTTAAGGTTATGATGTTGTAGGTTATTAACAGGCTCAGCTGATCAACACAAGACCTCTTGAGGTGATCAACAAGTGTTCTATTGTGATTAATCCTTGGTGGGCAGTGCCTAGCAACCCGATGGCAAGCACATCAATCTGTCTGTTGCACTGCCCACCCTACATCTACTTAATAAAATTCTCCCCATCTCCCCTACTCCCTACTCCCCATCTCCCCATCTCCCCATCTCCCCACACTTCCCCTATTCCCTATTCCCTGTTCCCTGTTCCCTGTTCCCGATTCCCTACTCCCTGTTCCCTGTTCCCTACTCCCTACTCCCTCCGATAACAACTTTCAAAAATGAGAAAATACATCACTACTTTATTGCTGTTGCTAACATTATCCTTTGCCTTTGCTCCTCCCGCTGTTGCTTTCTCCTACTGCCGCACTAAGAATAACAACCGGATTTGCATCCTTAGCATCAAGCGGAGTGCTAAGTATCTATGGGAATATCGAGCATCAGTTAGTGTTAATGGCGTTGCTACTCCTATAGAAATATATAATTGTCGCAATCGCATTAGAGTTAAGAAAGACAGAACTGTTGTACTATTTCAACACAATGGTCCAGGGGAACTTATCTGTAGTATTTTGAAAAAATAGTTATAGGAAAGGGAATCGGGAATCGGGAATCGGAAATCGGGAATCGGGAATTGGGAATCGGGAACAGGGAACAGTGATAATAGTTGACTATTTCAGTACTGAAATTGATTGTTATAGTAGTCGAAGGAAAGGTTAAGATATCTTTCGACTCCCTACTCCCTACTCCCTACTCCCTACTCCCTACTCCCTTAGCTAATCAAAATTGCAATTTATATCTAACTTGTACCTCATTAAACACGTAGTCGTAACTCAATTCAACTGAGGAAGTTTCGCCCAAATCATAAACGGCATCGAAGGTTGGGTAAACCTGTAAATCAGCTAAACCGATGGATCTCCCGACATTACTGACTTTTTCTTCAACAGTAAATAAAATATCTTTGATAATTGGTCGAAGAACATACTGAGTAATCACTAACTCAGCTATTTCTCGTTCGTTGCTGTTAGCGATAGTTTCAAATTGGGTAATAAAACTGTTACCGAGCAGAGCGATAATTCCACTTTCACTCCGGGGAGGAGTACTGGTTAAGGTGACAATGGGAGAAAATAGAAACGCCTTGTCTTCACTATTAGCTATAGCTTCGCCATAAACACATTCAGCAAGCTGTTGGAATTGTTGCCGAGACAAGATGGTTGTTTTTGAACCAAGTTTAGCTAGTCCACTATCTTGTCCACTAGTAACAATTTGTTGATCAGCACAATAATCTTTCTCTCCTCCTAGGGCAAGGATTTGACTAGTTTGACCTTTGATGGCGAGGGTTATCTTCACTTGGTCGGGTCGAGAAGAACGCAAGACATTTTCAAGGATTTCGTTATCAATCCGTCTTTGACGTAAGGCACCAGAAGGCTCAAACGCTATGGTGTTAAACTTAAGATCTAAATTGGGATTGAGTAATCCCTGTTCTGGTACAAATACAATGGTGTTATTGTACCGCCTGTCTGCAACAAATTCGGTTTCTAATACATCAACTTCCCCACGTCCTAGCTTAATTGTTCCCAATCCTTTTAAGTTTTGGAGATTGCCATTGATAGGACCGTTGAGGGTTAAATCACCAGCTAGTCGAAAATCATATAGGGGAAACTGTTGGACTCTTAACTCATTTACCAAATTTACCTGAAAGTTATTTAACCTAGGCACAAACAGATTATTGATTCTACTACGTACTAATGAGGGAGTCTGATTAGACCTATTCTTAACAGTTTTTTCGTCACTTGTTTGGGTTTTGGTTTCCTGTATTTTGGGGATAAAAGCTTGCCCATTGTCTAAGTTAATGTTTCCTCCAATAACTGGACGCAATGCTGAACCAGTAATCACGACATTACCGGCTACTCCCCCTTCATATAGCCCTGCTAACTTTAGGTTATCTTTAGGAATTTTCAGGGTTAGGGGATTGGAGTAATTTGTTGTATTCGACGCTATCCTATTTGACACTATCGGCAATTTCCCAGACAGGGAGAATCCAATCCCTGCTAGGTCACCTTCGAGAGTTTTTTGACCTTCTTTATCTGGATAGTTTACTACTTCCAAGCGTTGCTGATCTAACTTAACCTTGCCTACAACATTGAGAGTAAAGTCATCCTCCAGGAGCTTGGTTTTGATAGTACCATTCTGGATATTAACCTCAGATGTTCCTGATAAGTCTTTAATTTTGATACTATCTGCTAACTCCAAACGTCCACTAACATCCAGTTCTATATCAGCTGTTCTATCCTCTCCATTCACCCATGCCACTTGTTCTTGAGTCACTACACTAAGGAGTGCCATGGCTGGAGTTGCCAGCTTGAGGTTGATATCTATGCGATCGCTATTGGGTTTGGGGGGAAAGGGGACGTTACCAGACAGTTGTAGATAATCTGGTTTGTTGGTATCAAAGTCAAGACGAGAATCAACATAGTCGAAAGTCACCTCAATATCATCTAGAGAGGTATCATTGACAGTGCCATCTACAACAGCGACTTGGCCATTGGTAACTTCGGGATTGGTGAGACTACCCCCCAGCTCGCCTTTGGCATTTAAGTTACCTGCAATCTCAAAGGGAATAGTGACAAAATTGCTTGCTAAGTTGCTAACGGTCTCTAGAGATAAATTCTGGAGGAGGAAGTCTCCTGAGTTGGTTTCTTGGGCAAGCTTTCCTTGAAATGCTAAGACTGTTTCGCCCAATTCCATTCGGGCTGGCTGCACAGTAATTAGACCTTGGTCGTAACTTCCTTTAGCAACCAATTGGTTGATCACAATAACTTGATTGGGGGAATTAGCATACCACTGCCAGTTGTTGCCCTCGACATTAAAATTGACTTTAGGATTAGTCAAGATACCAGCAACAGCAATTTCCCCAGTATACTTACCTCGAATATCAAAATTAGTGAGGAGTGTATTAGGATCGAATTGGTTAGCGACAGCGTCGTCTTGGGCATTAATTTTAGCAAACCGTTGTAGGAGAGTAGCTAGGGAGCCTGCTGGTATAGTAGGGAATGGTCGTAATTGGTCAGCTTTGCCAGATTTATTGTTGCCAATGTTATCACTAGAGGAATTAGTAGTAGAGGAATTAGTAGTTTGGAATCTTTGGACGATGTCGATAATATCAACACGTTTGACAATAGTCAGGATGTCTTCAATATAGGCTTCTGGAATAGTAAGCTTGCCGTTTATTTCTTGAGACTTGAGATTAAATCGACCATTTTTGAATAAATATCGACTGTTACCCAAGATTAAAGCAGCTGATGCGATCTGGGCAATGTCATCTTGATAGGAGAAGTTAGCACTAACTTGTTTAGCGTTGATTTCTCCTACAGCAAGTTGCTTAATGTCGATAGTATTACGACCAGAAGTTTCTAGGGTGAAAAGATTCAGGTTTGCTTGCCCTGTTACGTCACCTTCTAATCTACCGGGAATACCATAGTTTAAACCAGGAGTGAGATTAAGGATAGCTAGGGATAAATTCTTGATCTGAGCCCTTAAGTTATCTCCCCGGCGTACTCCTGTGATCAGAATCGGGAATTTTGACCCTTTTCCCTGTTGGAGTGTAAAGGATGCGGGCAGGTAGGGAGCAAGACAGTCTTCTCTAGTACAGGGTTGGAGGCGAGTTGCGATCGCATCTTTCTTTCCTCGTAAATCTATGGCTAATTCTTGTCCTGGCGCAACGGTTACTGGCCCAGCTAACACTGGCTCAAAGGTTAAGTCGTTAACCTTCAAATTCGATAGCTGTAGATTCCCCGTCAGATTCAAATTCCCAGGTAGAAAGGGGGCTGAGAGTAAATTTTTTCCTTGGATGCGACCGTTCAAGTCAGCTTGACCGTTGACCTGAATTTGATACCCTGGGGAAATTTGCTCCAAAGGTAACCGACTCAATAGCAGGTTATAGGGTAATCTACTGAGATCAGAATCAACCTCTAGGTTTAGATCAGTGCCCATCTCCCATGGCATCTGACTAGGATTAGTTTTGGTGAGATGGGACAGTAGGATTACTCCTTTAGCATTAAAGGATTGTTTTGGCAACTGTAGCGATAAAGTATTTGCTTTGATGGTAGCAATAGCACCAGGATTGAGCAAGGGATTGAGGTTTCCGGATAAATTCAGTTGACTGTTCAGCGGTCCTAGCTCTAGTTTTTGGTTACCCAGCTGCGGTAATAACTGACTAACCAGTAAGGAGGAATCAAGATTAGTAGTATTGATGGCAGCTTGCCATAGACCGTTGCTGAGGGTGCTATTTAGGTTAAGTTTGCCTTGGGCTATTACTCCGTTAAGGTCTGCTTGTAGGTCAGTCTGATTCAGTAGAGTTGGGGGGTCTAGGGTGTTAAGTCGGCTCTTTAACTTAACTTTCCCCCCGATTTGGGTATCGATAGAGTTTGGAAAGTTAGCCAAGGCCATTTGGGATGCGATTTCCCCTACATCCAAGCTGTTTGCGATCGCATCCGCAGTCAGCACCCCAGAGCTTAACTGACCGATAGCATTAACGTCACCACCACCTACACCTAGGTTTCCATCAAAGCTAGCCTGAATTGGCTTGAGTAGGTCGAGGTTAAATGACGAGCCGAAAGCCAGTAGAGACTCTAAAGAACTAGAAAGCTTAGCGTTACCTGACTTGAGAGCTATCGGTAGAGTTAGATTAGGAATACTATTACTCAAGTTAATTTGACCAGCTAATGCATTAACATCTAGATTTCCTGAATTTAACTGGCCTTTCGCCTTAACTTGACCATCAGCCACCCCTAAGTTTCCCTGAAAATTGGCCTTAATAGTATTGAGGCTGTTGAAGTCCTGATTCAAGCCAGAAGCGAGCAGAGATGCCAGGCTTCCGGAAAGATTAAGCTGACCTGACTGTAGCGCTACTGGTATGGTCAAATTAGGAACTAAGGGATTGAGCTTAATTTGACCAGCTAATGCATTGACATCTAGATTTCCTGAATTTAACTGGCCTTTCGCCTTAACTTGACCATCAGCCACCCCTAAGTTTCCCTGAAAATTGGCCTTAATAGTATTGAGGCTGTTGAAGTCCTGATTCAAGACAGAGGCTAGCAGAGATGCCAGGGTTACGGAAAGATTAAGTTGACCTGACTGTAACGCTACTGGTATAGCCAAGGTGGGAACTAGGGGATTGAGCTTAATTTGACCAGCTAATGCATTAACATCCAGATTCCCTGAATTTAACTGACCTGTCGCATTCACCTTACCCCCACCCACCCCGAGCAACCCATTAAAATTGCCATCGATAGTATTCATCAGGCTATTGAGGTTGGGAGTTGAGCTAGAGGAGAGCAGAGACTCCAGGGAACCAGAAAGGTTGATTTTGCCAGAATCTAAACCAATCGGTAAACCCAACTTGGGCACTACCTTATTCAGTTGAATTTTAGAGGCTCTGGCCTCCAATTCCACCATGCCTCGATTTACCTGACCTGTAGCCTTAACCTTACCCCCTTCTACCCCCACCTGCATATCTCCGGTTGCCTCAATAGATTTAGGAGAAAAGGATTTGAGACTACCAGAGAGGTTGATTTTACCTGTGGTCAACTGTCCCGACAGGGGTAAGAAGGGGTCTAGAGGCACAGCGTTAGCCACTACAGTAGCTTCCCACTTACTGGTTTTAAGGTTTCCTGTACCCGTGGCAGTAATTGTCCCTTTACCGACCTTGACCTGGGTGTTACGCAGCAAAATATTCTGATTGAGCAACAGGAGTTCTCCAGCACCAGAAACCCCGATATCCTTTGAAGATGAAGTGGATAGGGCTGGTGCTTCCCAAATTAGACTCCCTTGGGGGTTTTGAGTGTTTCCTCTAATGGTAGCTTGGGCGTTAAGCTTGCCCAGGGTAATCTGAGATGGCAGCTTATAGGGAGATGCAATCGCATCCACCGGAAGGGCAGCGATAAAATCGAACGCTAGGGGCATTCCCTGAGGTTTAGTTTCCCCTTGCTGGTCACTAGCCAGTCTTACTTGACCACGCCCAGTAATTTTCCCACCGGCCTCAGGTCTTACTAAGAAATCCGTCAAGACCACTTGGGAAAAATTCCCAGCGAAGTCAGCCTGAATCTGAGCCAACTTAACCTTGTCGATAGTGGTCACTTTAGTATTCCTTAGTTTGCCAGTCACCTCTGGCATGTCAATCGGACCGGTAATCGATAAGTCTGCTGCCATTTCCCCATCTACTGGCACTGGGGATTTCACCGGAACAGTTTTCAGCAGTTTCGCCAAGCTAAAGGGCGTGACCTCAACATTCAGGTCAAACCCTTTTTTCCAACCAACTTCACCAGATACCAACGCCTCAAGTGCGCCATAACTCCCCTGAGTTTTTTCCAAGCGCACCAGGTCTCCCTGGAAGCGCAGTCTAGCGCTAGCCTTCACCGGTTCCTTCAACGGGTTGACTTGCACCTGAATCCCTTTAAATTCCGCCTTACCCTTAACATCAGGGATTTCCTTCACCGAAGGCAGGGAAATATTCAGTTTGGCATCTAATTCACCAGATTGGAGATTAGCTGGGATATTGGGAATAACCGCTTTGATTAATGGCATCAGCTCCGCCAATGCCAAGTTTTGGACGTTGACCCTAGCTTGAGTTTGCCCAGTTGTCAGCAATGTGTTTCCCTTCAGTTTGGTCTTACCCTCAGCAATAGCCGTTGTGATGTTATACCTGAGACGCTTATTGTTGTCGGATAACCCAGCAGTAGCATCAAGTCTGACTTTGAATGGATTAGTCTGACCATAGGGTAAGAGGGCAATTTTACCATTCCAAACCCGCACCTTAGCATCAAAATCAATCGGAGGAGAGAAGGAATTATCGAAATTCAAGTCTTTTAAATTAATCCATTCCCCATTCGCCTCTTGTTGGGCATACACATCCACATGTACCAAGTTAATGGTGACAGGCAAAGGGCGTTTTAGAAGCAAAGGCAAGGGATTAAAACCTACTTTGATCTTTTTGATAGCCACATGGTCAGGGTCAGTGGTGGTAGCTGGGATAGAGGATGCTCCCAACTCTAGGCTAGTCAGGTATAGGGCTTTCAGTTGTCCAACCCGTACATCTCGCTGGATAACCTTACTCAGTTCAGTTTCAATCCAGCCAGGTAAGTTTTGGTATAGCCACATCCTGACCCCAAAATATCCCACCAGACCAATGGTCAGGGAGATCATGGCAAAGGTAATAGTAGAGGGGCGTTTTCCCCATTGCAGTACAGTGGCTACAGCACTCCGGCTTTGATTTCCCTTTGGTTCAGGGGGAGGATTTTGGGAAGGCTTGGTCATATCCGAATATCAGGATGATTAGAGGATTTGCTGAAAATTATTCCAGATCAGCTGCAATATATTCCGGAAATTGACTGATACAGGGTAGCTAAAATTTTATAGGAATCTGAAGATAGGGTGATCGGCTAATGGGGAGAATTTATGATGGGTTAATCGGGTTTTTGAGCTGCTAGCCCTGAAACGCTACTATAAATTTAAATACAGAAACGCAAGACCATGCGATCGCGCTTAGTGCCCAGTAGTACCCTTAGGGATTAGGTAAGCTATCAGCTATCAGCTATCAGCTATCAGCTATCAGCTATCAGCTATCAGCTATCAGCTATCAGCTATCAGCTAATGGGTCACAGGCTAGAAGCCTGTGCCACGCTACTAGATCGGTACTTTTGAATAAAATAACCTGACGGCTGACGGCTGACGGCTGACGGGATTAGTTTGACGTACTACTGATGATTGGGTTCCTCGAAGTTCACTCTCGTCGAGTACACAACATCTTAAACTTGGGTAAATCGAATCGGTAGATAGTGTCCGGTCAAACACATCTCAATTTGAAAAAGTTTTTTCTAGGAGGATATGAATGACATCCTATGCAGCCTCTTCTGCTAGAGCAGAAATGAGTGAACTCCGACGACTAAAAACGTTACTACCACCAGAGCTACAAAGCTGGGTGATGGTGGAAGGGTCCACAGAAGTCAATCCCCCCTTGGTTCGTTGTGAAGAACTGGGTTCAGACGAGGTGGAAATTCAAATTGACCTAACTAAATGGGAGCAGCTCGCCCTTGACCAGCGTAACCTCCTGTTTTGGCATGAAGTTGCCCGGATTCAAAATGACACAATTCCTAAAGAAGGCTGGGAAATGGCAGCCCTAGCCATTGGTTTAGGGGGTGCTGTCGGGGAACTGTGGGTACAAGATGGCTTACTGCTGCTGTTGGCCTTAGCCCTATGCGGAGTCTCAGGTTGGCGACTGTATCAAAAAAACAATGGGGAGAAAAACCTCAAATATGCCATCGAAGCTGACGAAAAAGCGATCGCACTTGCCACTCGCTTCGGCTATACCCTACCCAATGCCTACAAGAGTCTAGGCAGTGCCTTGAAAACCTTAATTGAAATTACCCCTAGTCGTCGTCTACGGCGCAGATACGAAGACCGGCTCTCTGCTCTCAAACGCAGTGCTGCTAAAGCCAAAGCCCAAGCCAAAGCCAAGCGAGAAGGCACAACAATGTAGTGTGATGTCTAGGCAAGACTTAACTGTTGGTTGATGGTTGATGGTTGATGGTTGATGGTTAACTGTTGATTGTTAACTGTTGTTTGTTCACCTTCAACCAAATAACCTTCAACCCAAATAACCTACCCAAAGGGAACGCCAAAGGCGAACAACATTTTAGAATTAAGAATTAAGAATTAAGAATTTAGAATTCTACATTCTGCATTCTTCATTCTACATTCTGCATTCTGACAAACAACCTACCCAAAGGGAACCCCAAAGGCGAACAACCTTCAACCCCATAACCTACCCAAAGGGAACGCCAAAGGCGAACAACCTTCAACCAAATAACCTTCAACCAAAGAATTTTCAACCAAATAACCTTCAACCAAATAACCTTCAACCAAATAACCTTTAACCAAATAACCTTTAACCAAATAACCTTCAACAAACCCCTAAAGCTGACCGATCATTTTATGGGTCTGAGGGAGCACCCGTACCTGCTTAAGAAAAAGCTTCATTAAAGCCTGCCAAGCCAGAACCTGCTCCGGAGTAGGAGCAACTATTGGTTGCCCAGACCCCTCCACCGGAGTCACTGGTTGCAGAAATACTGGAATTTCCGGGCTAACCGCTGCTACCAAATCGGCAGATTGTTCCAACTCCGTGGGGTCAGTGTGGCAATCAATAATTAACTTGACAAATACCTCCACTGATGAATTGTGGCACAGCTTGAGAAATTCCTTGTGAGCAGCCCATCTGTTCTCTCCACTCACACTGGGCAACTTGATATCCATACCCACTGAGTCCAAATAGGGCAAAACCATTGCCATCTCTTGAGGACGATGACCGCCAGTTTCTAGGTAAATGGGCAATCCAGTTAACTGTCGTAGCTCAGGCAGAAATTCCACCAGAAAAGGAGTATGAAGTAAAGGTTCACCCCCAGTCAAGCTAATGCTATCGTGCAATCGATGTTTATTTTGTCTGTCAACCCATTTCAGTAGCGATCGCAAGGGGACTGGATTTGGATAAGTTTCAAAATCACGCTTACCGGGAGTATGTTCCACCTGGCATTGAGGAGGGACAGCCCAGGTATGGAAACTGTCACAGAAATGACATCTTAGATCACATAGGGCAAACCGGATAAAGATCTGACGAGTGCCAACATTTAGCCCTTCTCCTTGAATCGCAGAAAAAACTTCGATCAGGCGGGCAGTTGCTTGATTCCCACAGAGCATATTCACATTTTAAAAGATTTCATGATATATGACTAAATTTTTGCAGAATCGTAGGGTTCTAGGACAAAATAATGGTCAATACTATAGGTTAGAATCTAGCGGTTTTTTTTCTATGATGGTTGATTCAGTCAATAGCAACAATTTCCAGGTAGTGTTCTCACAAGATACTCCCGTGGTGGAATTACCCACTCGTGTCAGTGTACTAGAAGCTGTGGAGTTTAAGCAACTATTCCAGCAGCTTCTCCAAAAAATACCTCTGCCTGAAACAATCATATTTGATTTTCACCAGACTAATTTTATCGATAGCAGTGGTATCGGTGCATTAGTGAGTAATCACAAAAGTGCCCTAGAGCAAGGGGTTAAAACGTTGCTTAAAAATGTCACTCCCCAAGTCATGTCTGTATTGGTCATAACAGGACTAGACCAAAGGTTAGCTATAGAACCATCAGAGAATATTACCACACTAAGCACCAACAAATCAGTAAATCACTTACCAACAACCCATCCCTCCGTTAGATCTCCGGTGAAGCGATTAATCGATATTGTGGGTGCAATCTTGGGTTTGGGAATTACTGCTATTTTGTTTATTCCCATTGCCCTTGCGATTAAGCTAGATAGCCCTGGTCCGATTTTTTTTGGTCAAATCCGTTGTGGTTGGATGGGAAAGCGGTTTCGGATCTGGAAATTTCGCTCCATGTGTGCTAACGCTGAACAGCTAAAAGAGAAAGTTAACAATCAAGCTGATGGCAAAGTTTTTAAGAATGAGAATGACCCCAGAATCACCAGAGTGGGCCATTTTTTACGGAAAACCAGCTTGGATGAACTGCCTCAGTTCTGGAATGTTCTGAAAGGGGAGATGAGTTTAGTAGGTACAAGACCACCAACACTCAATGAAGTAGAAATCTATGAAGTGCCGGAGTGGCAACGTTTAAACGTAAAACCGGGTATCACTGGTGAGTGGCAGGTGAATGGACGCTCAAAAATCCGTAGTTTTGAGGATATCATTGAAATGGACTTAAAATACCAACATCACTGGAGCTTAGCCCATGATATCAGACTGATCTTCAAAACTATCCTGGTGGTGGTTCGTAAAGATGGAATGTAGTTTTATGGTTAGATGAGTTTGGACCAATCACCTTCGCCCCTAGTGGCGAAGGTGATGGCAATTGATCAGATGCCAGCCTAGCTTACCTTAGAATCGAAAACTATTTTTTAAGAAACTATCACAATAGACCTCTTGCCAAAGTATTTTTCTGATGCTGTCTTTCTCAATTCTTGTCCGCTGATCCGAAGTTACCTTGTCCGAAGTTCCCGACAACTGCCGCCAAGTGTAATGCCATAGACCGTGTAAACACCAGAATTTTTAAAAGTACCATCAAATTCGATCAATTTAGGCTAATATAGTGGTTCCCACTAGACCGATCTGCATCGACATGATCATCGTAACCTCCGTGTTGCAGAAGAGTCATTGTTGTTTTTATCTTACAAAATAGTGGTGCTTATTAATAAAACCTGGAAACTCAGTCGGTTAATGTGCAATGGCAAACCGCTTCGAGAATCTCGTCTAATGGTCCAAACAGACTTGAGTGAAGTCAAAGATGTATTACAGTGGTTTGAGGAATTCACTTCTGACCTACTGCCTCAGCAATTTTGGCAGCAGTGTCAAATTGCTTTGGTGGAAGGCTTTACTAATGTAGTACGCCATGCTCATCGACATTTACCTAAAACTACAGTAATAGAGCTGGAGCTAAAGTTATTTACTGATGGATTAGAAATGCGGCTTTGGGACTATGGACAGCCTTTTGATTTCCAATCCAAGCTGGAATCCCTCTACCAAGAGGACTATGACCCTTTAGAAAAAGAAGGAGGTAGAGGGTTGATGTTTATGAATCAGCTGACAGACGAAGTTTCCTACCAACGTCTGTCTGACCAACGTAATTGTCTACTAATGCGTAAATGGTGCTAGATTTCCGCTGCGGCGCGTTCAATTAAGCTACGCGCCAGACTTTGAATGCCAGTGTGTTCGTAATAGTTAGTAGACATATCCAGAAAAGCGGCCAGATAGTCTAACTTGTCATCAGAAAACTCAATAAAACTTTGCAAGTTATTAGCGATTTGTTCTGGGGTCACACCTCGGTCAGTAACGAAATCACTCATCCATCCTTTCACCGATTCAAAGCTTTCACCAATAAAGCTGAGCTTGCTCTGGGAATCATCCCCAGGAATCGCATCCTGGATCCCTTTGAAACTCCCACTGTCTTCCAACTCGTTGGGAGTTAGACGCTCTAGAGTTGACTGTACTCCCATGATAAAGTCAGGACCAAGGGGAATCAGGCCATCAAAACAAACCAGCGCTGCCATACGCATTATAGATGCGCCACCATAGTCACCTAAGGCAGCCACAAAGTCACCAATGCTATCTCCAGGCAGACCATTAATTTGGCAAAAGCCGATCAATTCCCCTACCACTTTGATCGACAGATCAATGGTTTGGGCTTTGTCAGCTTTCGGAGTCAAGCTGTTCAAGAAACCCAACAAGGGAATTTTTTCACCAACCTTGTTCGCTAAAGCTGCTGCCCCCAACGCCGTACCAGTGCTATCAATGGTTTGGTAAATCCACAGCGCTCGTTGGTAGCCCTGGGAGCGGTCATTGAACAGATAGACGGCGCGATCGCCAATTTCCTGAATTACCTCTTCGTCTTCTTCACCAGTGATCCCACGAATGGTATTTTCAAATCCCACTAAATTTTCCCACTCTCCAGGCACAACAAAGTCTAGAGACTTCAGCGCCGAGATGGTCATATTCTTCGTTGGCAGATCATCAACGATTTCATAAATTGGTTTGCTCACACTCAGACTCCTTTACAATCTGATACCTTCGAGTCATTAGTCTTTGGTTATTAGTCCTTGGTTATTAGTCCTGAGTGACCAACACCGAGTCTGATCGTAGCTACTGATGGTAGTTACTGATAACTAATGACTGATGACTAATGACCTACTTACTTGTAATTCTTGTGATTCTTGTGATTGAGGATGGTTATTCCCCATTCACCTTTTTCCTTGTAGCATTTTATTTACTTAAGTCGGGAAAGACCACTCAGGTTAAATTTTGCTAACCAGGCTTTGCGATCGCTAGCAGTAAACGACGGATTTCGGGATTGGATCTTTACCTGGTAGCGCTTACCGACCAAAATAGCGGTTTGAGTTGAACCAATTTCCCGGGCTGGATAACCAGCAATGGTTTGACCACTTTGCTGATATTTGGCAGCAGTGGTAGGAGTGCTGCTGGTATCAGAAATTGAGAGCACTGCCACCTCAGTGCCATTTTTCTTCAACTTGGCTTGAGCAAAGCCTTTTTTCTCCTGGGTATAGACTCGTTGATAACCGCCCCCTGATGGTGGGAAAAACTTGTTGAATTGAGACCCTTGAGTGGCATTCTTGGCAACAGCCTGACCACTTCTAGCCTGGCTGCTGGCCTGTTGTGCCTGGTCAAAACGAGAGGGGGCTTTTTGAGCGCAGGATGTTACCAGCAATAATATGCTGAGTAACATGGTCGCTAAAATTGTCTTTACACGAGACATGGTCATCGTTTTCTCCTTGAATGATGTATGCTGCTTACTTAGCGAGACTATCTAGGGGAAACCTTACCAGAGCTATCTACAGGTGCGACCCGTGGCGAATTTAATTCTTAATGGGGAAAGCGCACCTAACAAAGATTTCCCAAGTGCCCCATGGCTTCGTCAAATACGTGACCATTGACACTCCCCGGCCTGTTCGCGTAGCGTCGGGCAAAGCCCGAAAGGCGCGGGGATTCCTAGATCAACGAGTCACCTTAAACCGTTGTGTTCCAATCTTTGACTCCGCCAAAAATTAGACAATATCTAAACCAAAAACCCGTCAAGACCAAGTTTCTAGTCAGCTCACAACAGACCCAGCGGGCAATTCTCGCGATTGCGTTTGACTACTTAATAGGAAGTGCCTTAAAAAGTCCGTTTCTCTTCCTTTTCGTCGGGTTCCGGTGTGCCCCACCGTACCGTGTTATCTTAAAGCGTGATTTTTGCTGGGTTCACACACCAACGGTTAATTGATGATTGGGTTTTTAAGGAGGACTTTCCCTACCCTCCGAGCATTACTTCTTCTAGGTCGATAAGTTACGGGTCTCTCTCCCGGCTCAGCCTACGGTTTTTCAGCCTGTACTCATGTTTTAATTATACCCTGGCGCTAGATAAGTGTCAACTAAAAGCCGTCCTAGAAGGACGGGGCTTTAAACCCAGAATTTTTGGTAACAATATCCCACTCTCGGCCTAAAACCACTACCTCCTTCTGGTGTTGAGCAACTGGTCACAACATTCTGCCAAGGTGTACTCGCTGCTTTGTAGACGAAGTCCAAAGCTGAAACACCTGCCAAAGCCATCCTAGAAAATTGTAGTCAATACTCTGCAAAATGGGGAATAGGGAATAGGGAATAGGGAGTAGGGAATAGGGAGTAGGGAATAGGGAGTAGGGAATAGGGAGTAGGGAGCAGGGAACAGCGGATCTCGGAATAGTTAAAAAATTATGTGTACCTCATAGCTATGAACAACGCTATACAATTCGACGCAGCTTGGAAAGGAGATTACTTATTTTTTGTAAATCTACTTTGTCGATTGCATAATGAATTTTAATGAACATATTTATATCATGTCGGGATAATTACCCTTAATAAAAATCTCCCCATCTCCCCATCTCCCCATCTCCCCATCTCCCCATCTCCCCATCTCCCCATCTCCCCATTTCCCCATCTCCCCATCTCCCATCTCCCCATCTCCCCACCCTCCCTCTAATTATGGGTATTCAACCTGACTTGATATTACTTCCTTTGCCATCCGTAAAAATTCTGAAATAAAAAAAATTATTTCTTGAAATTAGCGGGATTGCACCCATGAAAAAACAGTGATTTTTTCGATATTAATAGAAGTATTGGTAAATCCAATTATCAGTTAATTTCAAAAACTAGTTATAGCTCGGTAATCAGACGCTAATTACCAATTACTAATTACCAATTACTAATTACCAATTACTAATTACCAAAAGGGAGGATTTATTAGTTGCAGCCATAATCAGAATTGGCATAAAGATTCTTGCTGTAGCTCTTCAAGACGCTTTAGTAATGCACAATAATGATATTTTGGTCAAGGGAGTTTATGTTAAATTTTGTTACAAAAACTGTCATTCAGGCGTAAAATATGGAATTGAAGCCGAATAAATAGTTATAGGGTTAAAATCCCTGATTGGGCATTTTGCACCACCAACCTGACTTGACAATGGTCGTGAGTTCTCAGTGCTAAAGCCAATAAATCATCAATACACAAATTTGGTGAGTCTACACCCGGCTGGCAACATCTACTACAGATTATGCGAATCCTAATATATTCTTACAACTATCATCCAGAGCCAATTGGGATTGCCCCATTGATGACTGAACTAGCAGAAGGGTTGGTCAAAAGAGGCCATGATGTTCGGGTCATTACTGCCATGCCCAACTATCCTCAACGTCAAATTTATGAGGGATATCGAGGGAAATTGTATCTTACCGAACACATCAACGGTGTGATTGTAGATCGCTGTTATGTGCGGATTCGCCCGAAACCCAATTTGATCGACCGATTATTGCTAGAGGCCAGCTTTGTTGCTAGCAGCTTCCTCAAGGCTCTGAGTTCTCCTCGCCCTGATATCATTATTTTAACTAGTCCACCACTGCTAGTTTCCCTACCAGCGGCGGTTTTGGGGTGGATACACCGAACGCCAGTAATTCTAAATCTCCAAGACATTTTGCCAGAAGCTGCTATTAAAGTAGGCTTACTGAGCAACCAAGCTCTAATCCGTGCATTAGAGGTTGTAGAAAGGTTTGCTTACCGCACAGTCACCAAAATCAGTGTTATTGCTGATGGCTTTGCCAATAACCTGCGCAGCAAGGGTGTGCCAAGCTCTAAAATTGTCAAGATTCCCAATTGGGTTGATGTTAATTTCATCCGTCCCTTACCAAAAGAAAACAACTCCTTTCGCACTGCCCATCACCTTAATGGTAAGTTCGTTATACTCTACTCCGGTAATATTGCCCTCACTCAAGGTTTAGAAACTCTGATTAAGGCAGCATCTAGGGTGCGTCACGTTCGAGATATTGTGATTGTGATCGTCGGAGAACAGAAAGCCTTAGGGCGACTAAAGCAGTGCTGTAAGACTTGGGAAGCCAATAATGTTAAGCTGATACCATTTCAACCTCGGGAAAAACTACCGGAAATGCTAGGAGCAGCGGATGTGGGCTTGGTCATACAAAAGCACAATGTAATTTCTTTCAATATGCCCTCCAAAATCCAAGTACTGCTAGCTAGTGGTCGCCCCATCCTAGCTTCTGTTCCTGCTAATGGTACCGCTGCCAGAGCTATCAAAAAAAGCGGCGGTGGCATCGTTGTTCCCCCAGAGGATCCAGAAACTCTAGCAGCAACAATCCTAGAGTTGTATAAGGATCCGGCAAGAGTTACATTACTGGGCAACAGAAGTAGACAACATGCTCTTCAATATTATTCCTTCGATCAAGCTCTCAACCGTTACGAAGAACTCTTTTCTGAGATTAACAATCAGCGGTTAATGGCAGCGGTTCAGAAGTCTTGATCAATCCTTTTTACTGATAAGGGAGCAGGGAGTAGGGAGTAGGGAGTAGGGAGCAGGCAAGAGGAACCCACCCCTAACCCCTCCCAGGAGGGGAAGGCAAGAGGCAAGAGGGAAAAAATCTTGTTTACCAAAAATTTTGGGTTTAAAGCCCCGTCCTTCTAGGACGGCTTTCTTTTTAAGTTAAAACTTGACAGTTTTCGCACTGCGTGTTATTATAAAAATCTCAACAAAAAACCAAAAACTAGATAAATACTATCTAATGATAAGTAGACAACGTAAAAAATATGTATCAGATACATATTGCGTAATTTGGTCTAACGACTTAAATTTCTATGAAAAAAAAATTAGAGAAAAAAAGTATTTATCTATATGTAAAAAAAAGGTAAGGTACGGTGGGGCACACCGAAACCTAGATCTATAAGATCTAAACTCTTATGGAGAATTGTCCTCTACCTTTTCTGGTTCCGACCTGGTTTGGCAAGACAGCTCGTTGAAGTAAGAATCCCCGTCCTTATAGGACGGGGAGTGTCAACTTATGAGGTAAACAAGTTGTGGATGTTAGGGAATAAGGAATAGCGATGCAGTGCTACTCCCGACTCCCGACTCGGGAGTCGGGGTAACTATGTGGAATGCACCTCATAAGTATGGAAAAGGCTATATCATAGTTATCAATTGCTGGAAATTACGACTACAGATCAATTTCATCTAGCTATCTCCCCATCTCCTCATCTGCCCATCTCCCCACACTTGCTACACTTCCCAGACTTCCCACACTCCCCCCTCTCTTTCCCTATTCCCTGTTCCCTGTTCCCTAACATCCCCCGACGCAGTACCTAACCCAATTGAGAACTGCTATAAAAACTATGACTCGAAATGCGTACGCACTCAATCCAACAATTCCTCCTCTGGAAAACGGTGACAGGCTGACTCAAGCTGAGTTTGAGCGTCGCTATGATGCCATGGCCGTTGAAGGTTGAAGGTTGAAGGTTGAAGGTTGAAGGTTTAAGATTTAAGGTTTAAGGTTTAAGGTTATACCAATTCTTAGCACTCACACGATTAAACATCAATTTCATCTGGCTATCTCCCCATTTCCCCACACTTCCCACACTTCCCCTGCTCCCGACTCCCGACTCCCGACTCCCGACTCCCGACA
>NZ_JAAHFV010000559.1:0-2759 GCF_010672755.1 Moorena sp. SIO1F2 | reverse complement strand
TACCTAAACTAGTTAATTGCCGTTATTATTATAACATTTATTAATTAGTTTAGGTACATTCTTGATTTTAGGGAGCAGGGAGTAGGGAGTAGGGAGTAGGGAAGTCAGAAGTGGTATAGCGCTACGCGCAAGTTAGAAGTCAGAAGTCAGAAGTCAGAAGTCAGAAGTAAGCTAGGACTAGGTTTCGGAGTTTACAAATGTCCTAATCTTAATGGGTAGTGCTATAAAAAGATTTGTGTACCTTATAGGTATAACTCTTAATAAACAACGCTATACTTTATACTTCCTAGGTCATCCTTGAAATCCTATATAATTTATAATTATATCATGAAAACTAATCCTAATTTAGGAGAACATCAAAAACTACTCGGATATCTTGATACTGTTCCCTATTCCCTATTCCCTGTTCCCTTTTTATCTGAATCTTACGCAATTTAAATAACAAGGCTACATCATACTTTTATGAATCTCAAATGCTAAACTTTCAGCATCTAGCCGATGAGCACGAAGCACTTCCTGATTTTGACCGCATTTCGGAATATCAAATACTCCAAATTGCCTTACCTGTATTTGCCCAGACAATCCTAATTCTGCCAAACCACTTACAATCCGATCCCCCTGTCCTCCTATCACATAATGGTTATCTAGGGTAAACACCCAGGAGTAACCCTGAAGGATTTGATCCAACCAGTCTAAATCCACAAAATTTAGCCAAGGTAAATTCACCACTTTTAAGGTTATACCGTGATTCTGAGCCAATAACTGGGCAGCTTGATAGGCTTGTGGCAGCAGCACGGGACCGTAACCAAATAAAATAGCGTCTTGCCCCTCAGTTAAGGCAATCCCCTGACCCAACTCCAACTGATAATCCTCTGGCAATTGATAGGGAATCTGACAGGGTATCGAGACTAGCCTTATATAGCAACTACTGATAGTTCGATGCAAACAGTAGTCTAGAGCTAGGGATACTTCTGCTTCATTAGCTGGTTCAATCATCACCATATTGGGTATTGCTCCTAGGGCAGAAATATCCCTTACCGATTGGTGAGAATGACCAGGACCACCCGGTAGCAACCCAGCTAGGGAGCCAACATAAATAATCTTAGTCCGTTCGGTAGCATTATTATAGATTTGCTCATTGGGTCGGGTGGATAGGAAACAAGCAAAGGAATGCACAATGGGCAGTAAGCCTTTCAGTGCCATCCCCCCGGCCTGGGATACCATATCTTGTTCGGCAATACCACACTCAAAGAACCGTTTCGGGAATTTGTCTTTAAAGGGAATCAACCCACAATCGAGCATTAAATCCGCATCGAGTACCACCAGGTCTTGATTCCGTTCTGCTTGGGCAACCAAAGCTTTGGAATAGGCACTAACCAGTCGTTGCGCTCCATCAACTACAGCAGGTTTGGCATAGGATAGCATCTCTACCCCTAAGGGGGATGCTCCAATTTGTTCCAATTGGGTATTGGCAGCAGCAATTAGTTCTGCCACTCCCTTAGTGTAGGCTTGATCATCCGGTGCGCCACTATGGAAGCGATATAAGTTGTCTTCTGGGTTGTCTTCTGGTTTGATGGCCGTATGTTCCATAAAGGAGATTCCTTTTCCCTTAATGGTGTCAGCAATCAGGATTTTGGGCTGGTTAGTGACTGCTTTCAATTTTGCGATCGCATTCCCTAAAGCCTTGACATTATTGCCATCACAGCGGTCCACATACCAGCCATAGGCCGCAAACTTCCGTTCCAAGTCCCCTAAGTCACTCACTTGGGACACCCAAGTATCGGACTGGATTTTATTATGATCCACAATCACAGTCATCTCATGGAGTCCCAGATTTGCTGCTGGTTGGAGAGACTCCCAAAACTGACCCTCCTGCAACTCCCCATCCCCAGTTAAGAGATAAACATTTCCCTCTCGACCCATCAGGCGATTTGCTAGGATCATCCCCTTAGCCTTAGAAACCCCCATTCCCAAGGAACCGGTATTGGTTTCCAAGAACGGAATAGAAATATCTGGATGACCAGGAAGTCCATCTAGCCGCCTCAAGCTATGGATACGCTCAAACTCCAGCAAACCATGGCCAATCAAAACCGAGTACAAACCTGGTACATCGTGACCTTTAGAGGAAAAATAAATATCCCGTGGTTGATTAGAGTTAGTTTTCCTAACCCGTAATTCATTTAAAAACAGCCAACAAACAATATCTAAACTACTAAAACTACTACCAATATGCCCTGAACCCGCCTGTTTTATCATATATAAGGTATTGATTCGACAGTAGGTAGCAAAAAGCTCAGTATGAGTTTCGGGAGTAATGTCTAAATCCTTGAGGCGTTCAAACTCCCGAAACGGGACTAGAGATAGATTTGTCATTGGTTATTGGTTATTGGTTATTGGTCAGGTTTTGGGTTTTAGGGAGCAGGGAGTAGGGAGTAGGGAGCAGGGAATAGGTAACAGGCAAAAAATCCTGTGTACCTGATAGTTATGAAAAACGCTGTATACTATTATATTAATTTTCAATGGATAACATTACAGCTTAATCTTTACCTTGGTTACTTGCTGATTTGATTATCCGCCATTTTTAACGTTAATTTTTAAAGTTAATCCAAAATAATTATAATCATTATTTAGCTATTATTTTTATTAATTCAAACTCCTAATTAAACTACTATAACTAATAGTATAGCGTTTCTGATAGTAATGAGGTACACAGTATTTTTACCCTGTTCCCTACTCCCTACTCCCTACTCCCTACCAAA
>NZ_JAAHFV010000558.1:0-2761 GCF_010672755.1 Moorena sp. SIO1F2 | reverse complement strand
TAGTTGTCAATTTTTGAGGGAGTAGGGAGTAGGGAGTAGGGAGTAGGGAGTAGGGAGTAGGGAGTAGGGAGTAGGGAGTAGGGAATCGGGAAAAAATAATGTGTATATTATTATGATATAAACTGATAGCTGATGATAGCTGACATTTTTAACTCTAAACTATAAACCCTATCGTATTTTTTTCATTTGTAACAAAATGTTTAATATTTAAAAATAGCCTTGACTTTTTTAGAGATATTAGTAATAATAAAAATGTCTGATATTTCGATAATATTTCTGGACAAAAAGCCGCGCTTCCAAGTTGACACAACAAGCGCGGCTTTATCCCCAGTCACAAGCTATGTGTGAGGTAATTCTATGATGCCAAAAAAACGGTCAGTAGATCATCTGGTTTACTGTCAGCGAGCCCTAGACCGGCTTGCGCAAATTGCTGAGAGGCAATCCACACGCCCAGATTCAATGCCTCGTGCCATCACTGAGCGAGAGGAAATCTTGATTAACCTATACAGCAACTGCCGACTGTCCATGACACCCCAGGCGTTTTACCGCAAATGGCCAGTCAATCAAGCAGATATCGGTAACATCTGCTGCCGCTCAACTTACGCTGTAAATACCTGGCTGGCTCAAGGTGCTCGCTAGAAAACTCCTAGTGCCGATTCTTTATACCATCTGGCTTTAATGGATTTCGTCTTAGAGAATTTCGAGGCAATTCCAAAGGAGTTATTGAATCGACTCTGCTCTAGGGTTGTTCGGGAAAGGGGTGTTGTCTGTTATAATTAATAATTTAGAATTTAGAATGGTAAATTCCAAATTAGACCTCTTGCATAAGTCTCATAAACCGTGGGTGTTGACAAGGCAAAAGTCAAAAGGCAAAAGGGATAGATTTTGATTTCTATAGATTCTAAATTCTTAATTTTACATTCTAAATTCTATATTCGCGGATTCTACAGGACTTACGCATTTGCCCCCTAAATCCCCCAATTCTGGGGGACTTTGACATTATTACCCCCCAATTTTGATACCGCTGGCCAAATTAATATTTGTTTACACATAGGTCAACTGGTCGGAGCAAAAGCAGCAAAACGAGAACATCGGGTAGCGGCAAATGGGACTCCTCAGTTTGATAACTAATACAATTGTTTCAACTTATAGTCCCATACCAACTACGAACAAAGGATATTTTCCACATCTGCTCATCCTTTTGTAAACAAATATTAATTTCGCCAGCCGTATCAATACTGGGGGGAAGAGCATCGATAGCTATTAACATCCGAGTCAATCCTTCCTCAACTCTGGTAACTCTATTGACAACCTCTTCCATGGTCTGAATTCTCTGTTGATGGTCATTAGTAAGAGCTTCTACAGAACGGGCTAATGACTCCACCACTGCTTCAATCCGGTCTAATCTATCGTTGTTATTACTCACTGCTATAGGATTTCTAAATAGCTCATGAACACCAATACTAATTTAGTATAGCATTTCTTGTAGGAATTATAAAAAATTATTCCCGTTTTTTACATTAACCAAAATCCATTTATACTTGATTAAGTCTTGCCTGTTCCCTGTTGCTTGTTGCCTTTACCTAAGAGATTTTGTTCACAACTTAAATACAAATGCTACAGCACTCGAAGTCAAGATTAAGAAATACGGCGGTTTGCATAACTATCAGGTAGACAGGATTGTTTTCCCACTTCCGACTTCCCTCTTATCTCTTCCCTGTTCCCTGTTCCCTGTTCCCTGTTCCCTAAAATCCAGAAATTTGTACCTAACTGAATTGCAAACCGCTGTATTTGTGTTCCCTACTCCCTACTCCCTACTCCCTACTCCCTACTCCCTACTCCCTACTCCCTTTCCTAATACCTTACTCACAAATCAGTTTTTTCCTACTGATAAGTAATTGAGGCTAAACCTTTTGTTTAGATGGGGAAGGTTTCAGCTTACGTTTGATGGTTGAAGCTAAGCCGAGAGTGGCAATGGTAAAGATACTTATACTATGAGTGGGTTCAGGGACAATCACCGGTTTCGCAGAAAAACTAATGGGTAACTCACTATCTTCCGGTCCTAAATTTTGAAAACCAGTGATAAATGGCGGTGCCGAAAAAACTTCAAAAAAACTAGGGGGCTGCAAAAAACTAGCGAAAAAGACATTAACAAAGTTTCCAGCTGAGGTGGAAAACCCAAAGCCGTCAGTTGTTAACTGATTAGCATCAAGACTAATTAAATTGTCAACTTCGAAAGGTTCGTTTCCCGGTGTAGAAGTACCAGTAGGTTGCAAACCAGTAATTGTTTCGCTGTTGCGCGTGCCAGTAATTTCAGAAATCAAGAAAAAACCCAAATCATCAGGAGTATCATTAGTAGTGAAAGTACCACTGGCTTCGATACCAGGAGCAGAATAACTCCAGTTCCAATTTAAAGCTGAAGCTGCCTGGGGTGCCACCAAAACTAATCCAGAGGTAGCAATCAGGAGTGTAGTAGATAGCAGAGTTAGATTTTTCATCGCCAATTTAGGGTTGAACAAAACTATACCAAAGGGAACAGGGAACAGGGAGTAGGGAGTAGGGAGTAGGGAGTAGGGAGTAGGGAAGAGGGAACAAAAATTATCGCAATTCCTACACGGATTGGTATATAAGTTATGAGGTACGCTTTTCAACCTCAAAGTCACCCTTATTAAGGGAAACGGAGGATCAAGTTGTACCTTATGGGATATATAGCGTTTCTAGGACTCATGAGGTACACATTAGTTTTTACCTCTTCCCTGCT
>NZ_JAAHFV010000557.1:0-2766 GCF_010672755.1 Moorena sp. SIO1F2 | reverse complement strand
ATACGAAGCCATTTAATTTCTTGAGTCCAGCCTCTTCCCTTCCAAGCATAAACTACGCTGCGATACTTTGTTGACATGACGTTTTAAAATTAAAATAGCATTTCCGAATGAATTAGAAAAAGCGATGTCAGGGCTGGCGACCTGATGTGATTCTACTGACAGTACCGTCCCTGGCCGTTAGTGTACCAGCTGCTTTACTCGGTTGGTTGTACAACTGCCCAGTATTACTGAATTTACAGGATATTTTGCCAGAAGCTGCTGTACAGGTTGGTCTAATTAGAAACAAACTAGCCATCCGTATCTTTGAAGCTTTAGAGAAGTTTGCCTACCACACTGCTCATACAATCACTGTTATTTCTGAGGGATTCGTTGACAATTTAGTCAGTAAAGGAATACCTAAAGACAAAATTACCTGTATCCCCAACTGGGCGAATGTTAATGTTATCCGTCCCTTACCCAAACAAGGAAATTCCTTTCGCACTGCTTACCATCTTGATGGCAAGTTTGTAGTACTGTATTCCGGTAATATTGCCCTGACTCAGGGACTGGAAACAGTAGTGAAGGCGGCTACTCTGGTCAGGCATATTCCAGAAATTGTCTTCGTCATTGTTGGAGAATCTAAGGCTCTACAGCAGCTACAGCAAGACTGTCAGACTTGCAAGGCTAGTAATGTCAAGCTTTTACCTTTCCAACCCCGAGAGAAGTTACCAGAAATGTTGGCAGCAGCAGATATAGGTTTAGTTGTGCAAAAGCGTAACGTTGTTTCCTTTAATATGCCCTCAAAAATTCAAGTGCTATTGGCTTGCGGACGACCCATCATTGCTTCTGTGCCTTTGAATGGAACTGCAGCGCGAGTTGTTCGACAAAGTGGTGGCGGTGTAGTGGTACCACCACAAAAGCCCCAGGTTTTAGCATCTGCAATTGTCGAATTGTATGAAAATCCTGAGCAGGGGGTATCTCTAGGTAAACAAGGTAGAAAATTTGCTCTGAAGCACTTCGCCTATCAAAACGCTCTCAACCGCTATGAAGCACTATTAACTCAAATTACTAAGAAGCCTAACCATAATTCACTGATTGAATTACAGCAGTTTTCAGATTTATAACCTAGGTGAGACCAGATACATCAAATCAGATCCTGTCCCGTGGTACGTGGTAATTTTTACCGATACTACCGGACTGGATATCATAACCCAATTTAGAACTTCCATATATTTAGATGTTTTCCCCTTTGCCTTTTCCACCTAAGCCTTTTGACTTATTTCGTGCTGCTTCCAAGAGTAAACGTTGCTCAGCACGGGTAATTGCCTGGTAAGTCGCTTCCACATCTTTAACATCAACAGAAATCGAAGTAATTCCCCACTGCACCAACAGATCAATCAGTTCCGGATCTTGAACCGTAGCTTGACCACAAATTGAGCAAGGAATACCAGCTTCTTTTGCCATTTCGATTAGTTGCTGAATTGCTTGCTTGACCACTGGATGGCACCCTCCCACCAGTGTTTCCAACTGCCTTTGCTCCCGATCAGCTCCTAGTAAAAGTTGCGTCAAATCATTAGTACCAATAGAAATTCCTTGAACACCTGCCTTAACATAGTCTGGTAGCAGAAACAACACAGATGGCACTTCTGCCATAATCCAAAGTTGAAAATCCGGATTATCAGTAAGTCCTACCTGTTCTACCCGACGGCGGCAAAAGGTAAATTCTTCCACAGTACGTACAAAGGGCAAAATCAGCCGTAAATTCCTGCAGCCGTAAGCATAAACCTCCTGTAAAGCTGCCAGTTCCAGATCAAAGCTAGCTGGGTCACTCAGATAGCGACGAGTGCCACGTAGACCAAGCATCGGGTTAACTTCCGCTTCCGTTACCAAGTGATCCCCACTCAGGGATGGAAATTCATGGGAGCGCCAATCCGTGGAGCGATAAAATACAGGACGTGGTGCCAAGGTAACCGTAAATTGAACAATTAACTGAGCCAAGCGTTCTACTAACTCACGCTCATGGCCTTGTCTGTGCCACTGACTGGGGTGCAGATTATTCAAAATCTCTAACATCATCAGTTCTGAACGCAATAACCCCACTCCATCCACTGGCAAACCCACAATTTTTTCTAGGGAGTCCGGCTGGCTAAGATTAACCAATAATTGAGTAGCAATGGGGAAAGTATTTTGAAAGTTAGAAGCTTGAAAGTTGACTTTTGCTTTCCTTTTTCTTAATCCTGAGCCATGCAACTTTTCAACCGGAAACCCTTGCTTAGTTCCTAGCCGATAAACTTCCCCCTGTCCCCCATCCACGAGTATAGACTCGCCAGTTTGTAAAATTTGGGTAATACCAGCCGCACCCACAACACAGGGAATACCAAGTTCTCTAGCAATAATCCCAGCATGACTAGTTATCCCTCCTTGTTCAGTAATAATAGCGGCTACGTGCTTGAGCCCAGGTAGCCAGTCAGGAGAAACACTTTGGGCAACCAAAATTCTACCAGAGAGGATTGCTGAGACGTTTTTGCCCTCACCCGATATCACATGAGCAGTTGCTGTAACTCTTCCTGGTGCTGCGGGTAATCCTCTCACAAGCATAGGCGTCATGGATGGGTTGACAGTGTGTTCACTAGAGTTGCTCCCAATGGAGTCCGATGATGCTTTAGGCACATTGGGTAGGCTACCCACTTGTAGAGAGGTAAACAGCTTGCCGATGAACACCTTGCTGGCCGGAAAATTGCTCCGTCGAACTGCTAATGATGGGCCTTCCGGTCTAGGTATTCGGGT
>NZ_JAAHFV010000556.1:0-2766 GCF_010672755.1 Moorena sp. SIO1F2 | reverse complement strand
TTACACCAGGAGCCATTATCAATCAGGGCCAGCTAGAGGTGACACCAGGAAATAACCTAACCTTACTCGGTGGCACTGTGATCAGTACTGGAGAACTGGTGTACCTAATGTCTCGAACCTAAAGACACTAGGTGTTCCAATTAAAGAAAAGTAGTCGTTGTTACCAAAGGCACTAAACCAATTATTATCACCAAAGCCAATACCTGTAGCGGTGGTAGCGGTGAATGCTCCTGGGACGTTCAGCTGGGCATCGGCACCAAAAATTATCCCCGCTGGGTTCATTAAAAACAGGTTGGGGTTGCCCCCTGTGACTTGGATGAGACCGTTAATCACTGAAGCGTTGCCACCTGTAACCCGATTGAGAATGTTTTTTATACCGGGTTGAGACAAAAAATTAACAATTTGGTCTTGGTCTAAACCAAACTCCTGAAAGCTGTGAAATAGATTAGAGCCATCACCTGATCGAGTACCTCCGTCAATATCAAAGCGATTACCATCTTGGATAACTTCCGTGTCAGTGGTGTGATCGGCTTGAATCGGCTGTGCTATTGTCGGTATAACCCAAAGAGGTCCTGCCAACACATAGAGAACGCTCAGGGATTGACTAATTCTACTCACAGCTAATTTCATCTGGCTTATTCGTAAAATCTTTCTGATACGGTTATCTTAATCGGTTTTAATTTTAAATTTAAATTGCTGAATACTTAACAAGGTTCATCGAATCTTTTTTTATATAGTTAAATTTATTATTATCTTGATAAATGGAATTTCATGATCGTTAATAACTTCACATAAAAATGCTCATCTTTATAAAAAAAATAAATAAAAATAACTCCTATAGCTAGTGGTAATACAACCATCCTAGTTTAACCGTAAACAAAATAATGTAAAATCTGGATTAATTATTATAAAATTACCAAAAATTATCGTTTTAAAAACTCATATATTTCAGTCTAGTAAGGTACGCAATGTTTTTGCCTGTTGCTTCTTGCTTCTTGCCTGTTGCTTATTGTCTCTTCTATGTTCCCTGTTCCCTCCTCTATAATTACCCATGACCCATTACCTATGACCACCAAAAGAGATATGATCATAAGTTAACCGAATTTGATCTCAGATGTTCCAGAGTGAAACCATTGCTGCGATCGCAACAGCAGTTGTCCCCCAACAAGGCAGTATCGGTATTGTGCGACTGTCAGGAAGAGATGCGATCGCAATTGCCCGTACTTTATTCCAGGCACCGGGGCGTCAGGCTTGGGAGAGTCACCGGATTCTCTACGGCTATGTGCGTCATCCCAAAACCCAACAGCTAGTGGATGAGGCATTGCTGCTGATTATGCAAGCTCCCCGTTCCTACACTCGTGAAGATGTGGTAGAATTCCATTGCCACGGTGGGATCATGCCCGTCCAAAAAGTGTTGCAATTGTGCCTCGAACAAGGTGCTAGATTAGCACAGCCAGGAGAATTTACCCTACGGGCATTTTTGAATGGGCGCTTGGATTTGACTCAGGCAGAAAGTGTTGCGGACTTAGTGGGGTCTCGCTCCCTAGCAGCCGTTCAAGCCGCCCTAGCTGGGTTGCAGGGCAAGCTCGCCACACCCATTCGGGAAGCCAGAGCTACTTGCCTGGATATTTTGGCAGAAATTGAGGCTCGAATTGATTTTGAGGAGGATTTACCGCCCCTTGATCAAGGCGCAATTGTAGCTCAACTTAACAATATCTTAACAGAAGTATCCCGACTATTAGCCACAGCGGATCAGGGTGAACTATTGCGCACGGGTTTAAAAGTGGTGATCCTTGGGCGACCCAATGTCGGAAAATCGAGTTTATTGAATGCCTGGAGTCGATGCGATCGCGCTATTGTCACTGACCTTCCTGGTACCACTCGGGATGTGGTGGAATCTCAGTTAGTGGTAGGGGGAATCCCGGTACAGGTACTCGATACAGCAGGAATTCGCGAAACCGCTGACCAAGTGGAGAAGATTGGAGTAGAGCGATCGCGTAGTGCAGCCATGGCGGCTGACTTGGTATTACTGGTGATTGAAGCAACCACTGGCTGGAGTGCAGGGGATCAGGAAATTTACCAACAGGTGCAAGAACGTCCGGTAATTCTAGTGATTAACAAAACTGACCTGGCCAGTGATAAGAGTGAATCTACCCTATGCTATCCTAATACTATAGAGCAGGTAGTTAAGACAGCTGCTGCCTACAATCAAGGGATTGATGCTCTGGAGAAGGCAATTCTTGACGCAGTAAATCGTGGCAACCTGCAAGCCGCTGATTTAGATTTAGCGATTAACCAACGACAAGCTGCTGCCTTGACGCGGGCGAAAATGTCTCTTGAGCAAGTGCAAAAAACTATTGCGCAAGAGTTACCCTTAGATTTTTGGACCATAGATTTGCGTGGAGCAATTCAAGCCTTGGGAGAAATTACAGGAGAGGAAGTAACCGAATCAGTGCTTGACCGCATTTTCAGCCGTTTCTGTATTGGGAAGTAATATTAAGTTAGGTTGAATACCCATAATTATAGGAAGTGTGGGGAGATGGGAACCCACCCCTAACCCCGACCAGGAGGGGAATATGGGGAGATGGGAACCCACCCCTAACCCCGACCAGGAGGGGAATATGGGGAGATGGGGGAGGTTTTTATTAAGGGTAAATCGGGTAAGTCAGCGGGATTGCTCCCGCTTCGTCCCCAAAGCACCGTGCGAACAAGTCTCCAAGTACACGGCGCAACCAATTCCAAAAGAACTCACTTATCATTGCTACT
>NZ_JAAHFV010000555.1:0-2769 GCF_010672755.1 Moorena sp. SIO1F2 | reverse complement strand
CTCTACTAGCCGATATAAACCGTCAGAGAAATCGGTGCAGATTAGGCAATGCTGAAACATATGCAGGGAGGATGGCTTTTTCTTAGAGTTTCTTTGAGACTAGAACACTTTACAATTACTGTGGATAGTTTTGCATTAATTTATACAAATTTATCAACTAATGATCCTGACTTGCCTAGACTGAATTGGGTTATTGCCAATCCTATTTCCTTTAAGCAAGCCTGCGGTTATAATACTTAGCCTGATAATAATAGTTAACAATAAGTTGAATCAATCAATTTTAATTTTAATTAAATCTTAATATAATTCGAGTTTACGCCCCAGCATCCCCAGCTCCTTTCCTACCTAAGGAATTGAGCAAGAGAAGGAGGTCGCGACTCAATTAAGGCGAATAACAATCAGACTAGGGCTTTAGCTATAATCCCCACTCGTGTTTTAGGACTTCTTTGTACATTGTTTCACGCATCATCATTTGCTCATAGAGTTTGATTAGGAATTCCTGAGCTTGCTCACGGCTCATTTTCTGGACCTGAGTTTCAAAGGACCGCAGGTTAAATTTTTGTTCCAGGGAAAGTTCTACTGGTTTAGACATAGTTGAGCTCCTTAAAAACTAATCATGGGTTTTGGCTGGCTACAGCAGCCCTAGTTTTGATCAGGCTAGGTATCGGTAAATGTATCAACCGTTAACCTATCTGACCTTTCATGAAGAATCGTAACAATTATTTGACAAAATGACCAGGTTTTGGTCCATTATGACGTTAGATATGACCTAGACTATTTCTAGCAAGTTCCCTGGCTAGGATTGATGCTGTCTAATTCGGTATAGCAGAAGTCAGAAGTCAGAAGTCAGAAGTCAGCTAGACTCACGTTTCGGAGTTTATGAATGATAGTGCTATATAATTACTTCTTATACTCGATAAAACACAATAGGTGCGCGCCTCGTGGCGAGTAAATCGCCCTTGGGTCGCACCTGTAGAATAGGCATCTTGCCGTGGAATCGGCATCAGGCGTGGAACTGGCATCAGGCGTAGAACTGGCATCAGGCGTAGAACTGGCATCAGGCGTAGAACTGGCATCAGGCGTAGAACTGGCATCTTGCCAGTTTCAATTTATTTTCGGGCGGGCAGGATGCCCACTCTACTGATATTCATTCAAAGACTGACGCAACGCCGATAAGACAACCAGCACCCTACCGGTATAGTATTTAATTGACTATATTGTAATGAATACAGTTGAGTCAGTGGCTTCGTCGATGGGATTGGCCTTTGAGCCACGCTACGCTCAGGAAGCGAACGCATCCCCGAGATACAACCAGCACCCTAACGGAATAGTAGTTAATTAACTATAGTTGAGATCCCATTAGCTACTTGACCTAGACCCTAGACAGCTAACGATTCATCCTTAGTTACTTACCTGGTCAATGCTAGTTAATCCGGAATTCCCTAGCTGGCAAGAAACAAGCAATCCCTACAATACCGCTACAATAGGGATATGCCCAAATCTACTTCTTCTGACAACTCTCCCCCGGTCCCTGAGGATGACCCAATGGCAGCATCCCCGCTACTGATCCTAATTGATGGTCATTCTCTGGCTTTTCGCTCCTATTTTGCTTTTGCCAAAAGTCGTCAGGGTGGATTACGCACCAAAACGGGAATTCCGACCAGTGTCTGTTTTGGCTTCATTAAATCCTTGCTAGAGGTAATGGAGTCAGAAAACCCGAATGCGATCGCAATTGCTTTCGATACCAAAGAAGCCACCTTTCGCCAACAAGCCGATGCTAGTTATAAAGCCAATCGCACCGAAACACCAGAAGATTTCCTCCCAGATGTAAAGAATCTCCAGCAGTTACTACAAGGGTTAAGAATCCCAGTAATAACCTCTCCTGGTTATGAAGCTGATGATATATTGGCAACCTTAGCTCACCAAGCTATTGATCAAGGCTATCGGGTCAAAGTTGTCTCTGGCGATCGCGATTTATTTCAACTCGTTGCTCCAGATAAAGGGATTACCGTTTTATATCTCAGTGGTGCCTTTGCTAGAGGGAGTGCTACAGTTGGCCCAACAGAATATGGCTTAGAGGAAGTAGAAGCAAAATTGGGAGTCTTACCTTCTCAAGTTGTCGATTATAAAGCCCTCTGTGGCGATCCATCCGATAATATTCCTGGAGTGAAGGGCATCGGAGCAAAGACTGCAGTTAAGTTACTCAAAGAATACCAAAACCTGGATAATATTTATGCTTCCCTTGATACTATTAAGGGTGCCGTTAAGAAAAAGCTGGAAGTAGGTAAGTCAGATGCAGAACATGCTCGCTATTTGGTTCAATTGCGATTTGATACTCCTATCGATATTGATTTAGACCAGTGTCAGCTCCAAGGATTTGATCCTAAGGTGCTCAAACCGCTATTGGAGAAGTTAGAGTTAAAGTCATTTATCAGTCAAATAGATAAACTTCAGCAGAGTTTTGGTGGCGTAGTGCTAGAGGATATCCAAACTGATGCCCCAAATAATACTGATAGTGATACTGATAGCGATACTGATAGCGATACTGATAGCAATACTGATACTCAAGAAGATCAGGGTATTTCCTTTTTCAGTGCAGCGGAAACGGAAGAGTTTCAAGAGCAAGGGTCTAATACTGGTTCGATTCAACCACAAATTATCGATACTGTAGACAAGCTGACTCAATTAGTTGAACAGCTGAAATACTATACCGATGCTGGAAATCCTGTAGCTTGGGATACAGAAACTAGTGATTTGGAACCACGGGAA
>NZ_JAAHFV010000554.1:0-2774 GCF_010672755.1 Moorena sp. SIO1F2 | reverse complement strand
TATTCATTCTTCATTCTAAATTATTCATTCTTCATTCTAAATTATTCATTCTTCATTCTAAATTATTCATTCTAAATTATACATTCTGAGAAAAGTTGACACTTTCGAGGATAAAGCTATCTCCTTTTTCATAAGGATAAAGTACCCAAAACCCTTGCTGATTACGTCTAAAACACTCTACTCCTATTGTCTCTGACTGGATTAGAACATACTCCTGCAAGGTTTTTAGCTTACGGTATTTAGCAAACTTACTGCCCCGGTCATATGCCTCTGTAGAGGGTGAGAGCACTTCTACAATCAGACAGGGATACTGAATAAACTGGTTAGACTCTTGATCTCTGGAATCACAAGTTACTACTACATCTGGGTAGTGGTAGGAACGAACTGAAGATATTTTTACCTTCACATCTGCGATATAGACCTCACAGCTACTGTCTTGTAGGTGAGTATTTAGATCACTAGCCAAATTTAAAGCAATCCGGTTGTGAGGTTTCGAGCCTCCGGTCATGGCGAAGACTTCCCCATCGCTATACTCGTAACGAATCTCCTGAGTCCGTTCCCACTCCAGGTATTCTTGGGAAGTCATCCGGTAACGCTGTGGACTGGCAATCATGGTTTTTTGGAATCAATAGGGTATGGGCAGACCTGGTGGTGCGTTACGGGGCGGGCTGTCCCAAAACTGGCTACTGAGAAAATTAGGGCAAGCCCGCCCCTAACACACCCTACGCACTAATTTATCCTTTCCATAAAACAACCTTCAACCTAAATTCTAAATTCTCCATTCTTAATTCTTAATTCTTAATTCTTAATTCTTAATTCTTAATTCTTAATTCTTAATTCTTAATTCTTCATTCTTAATTCTTAATTCTTCATTTTACGTGTTTTTGCCAAGCCAATCGTGCTGCTCCCACCATTCCAGCTCGATTACCTAATTCTGCTTTAAGTAACTCTAAACCAGTACGGGAGGAAGGCAAAACTCGTTGCTCTATTTCTGCTAGAGTTGCTGGCAAGAAAAACTCGGCACTAGCACTTATACCACCACCAATAATAATGGCTTCTGGTGTCAGTGGATAAATAAGACTAGTTAGCCCAATCCCTAATAAGCGTCCGTAATCTGCCCAAAATTCTAAGGCTTCCTGGTTTCCTTGCTGGGCTAATTTACCAAGTTCTGCTGGTTCTTTGCCACTGTTGCTTCGGATTGCCCTAATGGAAAGGTATTGCTCTAGAGAACCCCGATTACCACTATTACCCTCGGGACCATCGGGATATAGATTAATTAAGCCCAACTCCCCAGCAGACCCGAGATGACCTGTGAAGAGTTGACCATCGAAAATGATTGCCCCTCCTACCCCTGTGCCTAGGGTGAGTAGAATCAAATTCCGAAACCGACGACCAGCCCCTAACCAAGCTTCTCCTAAACCAGCACAGTTAGCATCATTAGCAAGAACTGTGGGATAACCGACTTTGTCTTCTAACTCATCGGCTAGGGGAACATCGTGCCAATCGGTTAGATTAATGGCAACTTTAGCAATTCTTCCAGCAACATCAGCAGGGCCAGGACATCCAACCCCGATACCAATTACTTCTTCCCTGGTATCGAGACGAGAGATTGCTGCTACTATTGCTTCGATCACCGCTGTTGGTGTTGCTGGTTGGGGTGTATCTACTGTTAGAGACTCCAGTTCGGTTCCATCTTCACGGAAGCGTCCCAACTTAATCGCAGTGCCACCTAAATCAATGCCTATGGCTTGAGTCATTAGTTTTGAGTCATTCGTCGTGATTCATTTTAAGGCAATAGGCAAAAGGCAAGAGGCAAAAGAGTTTTAGGGAATTTCAATGTTTCTGACGAAATCGGGGATTAATCAACTCGCTTAATCCTTCTCCTACTAAAGACAATCCTACCACCATCAGTGTCATGGCTAAACCAGGGAAAAGGGCTGTCCACCAAATCCCAGTGGGTAAGGCATCGAGGGCTTGACGTAAGTCATGACCCCACTCTGGGGTTTGTTCTGGCAATCCTAATCCTAAAAATCCCAGTCCTCCCAAGATTAAAATCGCATCAGCGGCGTTGAGGGTAAATAGAACTGGTACACTTTGAATCACATTCAGAAATAGATAGCGCGATAATATCCGACCAGGGGAAGCCCCCAGGGCTTGAGCGGCTTCGATGAACAATTCAGTTTTGACGCTAGTGGTGTGATTCCGGACTACCCGATAGTATTGGGGGACATAGGAAATACTTAATGCGATCGCAGCATTGAAGACTCCTCTACCGACTACAAAGGCCAGAGTCACCGATAGCAGTAGTCCTGGCAAGGTATAGATCGTATCCATTAAAAACAGTAATACCCGATCGAGTTTGCCACCGAGATAACCACTGATTAACCCCAAAGGGACACCAATGATCAGGCTGAGGGTGGTAGCGAGAACGACTACTTTTAGAGCAGCTTGAGAGCCAAACCAGGTGCGAGAGAAAACATCATAACCCTGGCGAGAGGTACCAAACCAGTGATTCCAGCTCGGTGCTTCATGAATGGGATTACTGAGGGACTGGGTAGGGTCTTGTAGCCATCCCCAAGCTTGAAAGGTGGGAGCGAAAATGGCTACTACGATAAAGCACCCAGTAATCACTAGTCCCGCTACCATTAGTTTGATGGATAGACTAGGCCCTCTAGTAAAAGACAAAAAGCTGGGGAATGATTGTTTGGTTGAGGTCATCCTTCATCCTTGATACTGATAGCATTTATCATACTGATCAGGTAAACAATCTTGAG
>NZ_JAAHFV010000553.1:0-2777 GCF_010672755.1 Moorena sp. SIO1F2 | reverse complement strand
CCTAGAGAAACTGTAGGCTGGCTCTTACCGTGGAAGGTTTTAGCGCCCACGGTAATTTCATTATAGCACAAATAATCTTTCATTATAACATTTTTTGAAAACTTTTGTAACAAATTTGGGAATCGGGGTCACTAGCGCCAGCCATAGCATAGACTTCTCCATCACTATACTCATGTTTGATGGCACTATCTTCTTCGTAGGATAGATACTCTTCTTTGGAAATGTAATTGGGGATTTTATCAGCAATCATGATAGTTTCAATACAGTGACTTTATTAGTATAGAATAAAGGGAGTAGGGAGTAGGGAGTAGGGAGTAGGGAGTGCCATCAAACATGAGTATAGTGATGGAGAAGTCTATGCTATGGCTGGCGCTAGTGATGCCCATGTTACTATTGCCCTTAACCTGGCTTCAGCCTTAAGAAATCATGTCAGGGGCACTGGCTGTCGGGTTTATGTGGCAGATATGAAAACTTATGTTGAAGCGACAAATAGTTATTATTATCCTGATGTTATGGTGACTTGCGATGCCAGAGACCGAGAATTGGCTAATTATAAAAAATATCCTTGTTTAATTGTAGAAGTTTTATCTCCCAAGACTGAAGCCTTTGACCGGGGTGATAAATTTTCGGACTATCAACAGTTAGAAACCTTGGTGGAATATGTTTTAATTAGCCACAATCGTAAACGCTTAGATTGCTTTCGCCGGAATTCCGAGGGAGTTTGGACATTGCAATTTTATTATCCGGGCAGTGAGATTCATCTAGAAACTGTGGATTTTAGAACTAGTCTTGAGGCTTTGTATGAAGATGTAACATAAGCCGTCAGCCGTGAGCTAAAAGCTCACGCTACGCGAACAGCCGTCAGCCGTCAGCTGATTCCTTACAAGAAGTGTTAGAGCTTTTAGTAGAAGATTACCAAGCTAGAGGTAAAGAGTTACCTTTATTAAATTATTCACAAATAACAACAGTTTAATTACAGCGGTTTGCAATTCAGTTAGGTATAAAGTTCTAAGTTTTTAGGGAGTGTAAGCATTCAGCTAATACCTGAATACTTACTTTTAGGCTAATTTCAGGCTACCTCTAGTATCTTTGGAGTTGGTAACTCTTTATTAACTTGGCTATAGGCGTATACCAAATCCTCTAAAACTTCCTTAGCATTCTCAAGAGCTTCCTCATAGGTGTCACCGTGGGTACGAGCATAGTTACCCCATTCGGGTAAACTAGCCACATAAGAGTTATCTTCCTCTGACCATTGAATTAAAATGCTATATTTCATGGCTCTTCTCTATTCTCGACTCTCGACTCCCAACTCCCTAAAACCCAAGAAGGATAAAGTCCTGCCTCTTTTAATTTTATAATGTACTTTATTCATCGGTAGCTTGGAGAATTGCGTGGTACAATTGAGAACTAATACGAAAGTCCATTGTTTCAATCAATTGATCCATTAATGGTTTAACCGCCGGAATTAAATTACTTTTCTTGGCTTGCACCAGAATGCCCAGTAACCCCACAATAGTTAACCCCAATTCTTGAGCAACTGTTCGTCCCCGTCGCTCATCCATCAGTAGCAAATCAGCATCCATTTCCAGTGCTAATACGATCGCTTCTGCTTCACCTAAATCGATGGTTTCTTGACTTTCCTGAAGTATGACAACTTGCTGCCTATCTGAAACAGCCTGAGTTTTAATCCAAGATAAGGTTTGGACTTCTACTGTTCCAGGTACAATTTTACCGATACCAACCATTTCATTGTAGACAGCAACGGGAATAATAACAGAACCATATAAGCGATGCAAGAGGTTAAGTTGATTGATGCCTGCTAGATTAGTAATGGGTGATGTATCGCTAATAATAATCACAGCAAACTCATCGATTGTAGGGTTTTAAGGTCTGCTTCAAAATCAGCAACATCATAATTCAAATCTAAACCGCGCTTGGCAAGTTCATGCTGAAATTCAATCACGGTTAACCCCGTCCAGGCACGGACTTTGCCACTGCTAATTTTGTCTTGCTTATACAGCATCAGGGCAATTTCAAGTTTGAACTCACCCTCAGTCATTTGGCTAGCTTGGACAATATCGTCAGGGATAACTACACTCATAGCTACACTGATAAGTAATTAGTCGATTATCAACAGTTACTTTAATTTTATCAGAAACTTCAACTGCATTATAACACCCATCCACGCCACACCCAGTCAGGCTAATCATAATTCCTCTATCGTTGATTAACTCTTATCTCTTCCCTGCTCCCGACTCCCGATTCCCGACTCCCGATTCCCGACTCCCGATTCCCTAAAACCCATAACTTTATAGTTTACCCCATTGAAAAATACTGTAAAATTATAGTAGTTAAGTTACTCTACAAATGAACCGCCGCCGCATTCTCAAAGCTGGACAGCCTTACAGCTTTAGCCAATATTTTAACCTTCCTTTTACCCTAGAAGATATCTTGGCTGAATTTGACTGTACCCTTGTGCGATCGCATATCGATCTCCCTCGTCAACCTTTCACTGCTGCTATTGAACCCCTGCTGCACCAACTCCAGCGAAACCGCAAGGGCATTGATAACCGCTATACTAAATTTAAGTAAAGCATGAAGTAAACAAGGTGTTAAGATCTATGGCAACCAATACTCAAAGTCATTTTGCTCCCTACTTAAGACATAGAGGGAAAACTGTCGAAGAACAAATTAAACTCAATCAACCTGCTCTGGCATGGCTAAGAAAACGCCTTGAAGAGGAAATCACACAAGAAGAAGCTAAAATTAGACAGGAA
>NZ_JAAHFV010000552.1:0-2785 GCF_010672755.1 Moorena sp. SIO1F2 | reverse complement strand
TAATTATACTTGATTATAGCAGTTTGACCTTGGGTAAGTTACCTCGTCCTGGGTTAATGGGATTAGGGAACAGGGATTAGGGAGTAGGGAACAGGGATTAGGGAACAGGGATTAGGGAACAGGGATTAGGGAACAGGGATTAGGGAATAGGGAAAAAATTCTGTGTACCTGATTACTATGATAAACGCTATATTTCTAAAATAGTCTCTAAATCTTGGCCAAGAAATATAATACCAATTATTCGCGCTCACAACGCTACACATCAATTTCATCTCCCCATCTCCCCATCTTCCCATCTGCATCTTTATTCCACCTTTGAAGAATTGGTCTAATTTGCAGGGAAGTGATCGGTAAAATTTAAACGTATCATTAATTTTAGGCTGATAATTCGGTACAAAAGTGAAGGTAATCGTGAATTTAAGACTTCATATTTACCTGATTTTTAAGGATGATTACGGATTGAAAAAATTAAGTCTGTTTTAACCACGAATGGATATCGAGTGCTGTCAAAGTGGCTTTTCATTCTATTATACCTATCTTTAACCTCTGATTATTAATATTTTTAGTGATGGAATAATTTAAATTAATCCTGAGATTATCCCTAAGCTTAGTATAAAGGATAGGATAACCCAAGGGAGCATATTATTCATCAGCTAAGAGAATAAACTCTATTCCTACAGTTACTAAATAATCGGCTCCGACTAATTAACAGGTTTTGAGTTAATCTTATCTTAATTAATCATTTTTTGATTTGGTAGCACCAACACTTGCGTATTAATAATATAATTAATGGTATTTTAAGTAAAATAATATATTTTTATTTGAAATAATCCTGAAAACTTTGTTGATTTTAGTAGGAATAAGTGGCTAATAAAATATAGCATATTATTCATCAGCTAAGAGAATAAACTCTATTCCTACAGTCACTACATAAACGGCTCCGAGTAATTAACAGGTTTTGATTGCATCTTACCTTAATTACTGAATCTTTTGCCTGGGAGTGCACTACACTCTGGTAATTACGACCGCCGTAATAAATATTGCTGGTGCAGGTGACGGATCTGGTTTTGTTTTGGATCTTAGTAGATCCAGACGATTCAACAGCTTATGGAAAATCTAGATGCTTGTATGCCTTCTAATTGTGGAAATTTACCAAGTTTATTAGAGCAAGCAAATCAGCTTGCAAAAAAATTAGAGGCTTCTCGAATACGAGCGTCTAGAGGTAATCCTAGTTCTCAGATGTAGTAATTCTTATGCTATTACACCATGGTTTACCCTGGATATTATGTACTTGCTTTCATTATCGCGGCTTTAATTGTTTTCAATACTATTCCTGTAGTTAAAGCGGCTGCCATCAAGTATCAGTACACGGATTTACCAGCCGAGCGTAAAGTGCATCGACAACCAATGGTGCGTTTAGGGGGAATTTCTATTTGTGCTAGCACCTTACTTGCTCTATTTTTAGTATGGAGTCTAGGAGGGTTGGCTGATTTTCCCCCTGGCGTTTCTTCAGAGGTTTGGGCAGTTGTTCTCGGCAGTTTCTGCTTTTTCTTGATTGGCGTCACCGACGACTTGGTGAGTTTATCGCCCTTAATGCGCTTGTTACTGCAAGCAGGAGTTGCTAGTGTCGCTTGGGAAATGGGGTTGCGGATTAGCGTTGTCAGTCTTCCAGGAGTGGAAATAGTACATTTAGGATGGCTCAGCTTACCCCTGACGGTGCTCTGGCTGACAGGGGTTGTCAACGCCATAAATTGGATTGATGGACTGGATGGCTTGGCTTCAGGAGTGGCTGGTATTGCTGGGGTGATGATTTTCCTCCTCAGTTTGTTCATGGGGGAAACTGAGGCAGCACTGATTAGCGCGGCATTAGTAGGGAGTTTATTAGGATTTTTGTACTACAACTTCAATCCAGCTCAAATTTTTATGGGAGATGGTGGCTCCTACTTCATCGGTTTCACTATCGCTAGTTTAAGTGTGATGGGATTGGTTAAGGATGCCGTAGCTACCACAGTCCTCTTACCCTTGCTGGTCTTGGCAGTACCCCTTTTAGACATGTCTGCTGTGATTACCCTGAGATTATGTCACGGCAGCTCACCTTTCCAGGCCGATCAACGCCATCTCCATCATCGTTTGTTAAAGGCAGGTTTGTCTCATCGAGTAACGGTGTTACTGATTTACGCCCTAACGTTATGGGTTGGCAGTTTAGCTCTAGTGTGTGTTGAGCTTCCTCGGAGTCCGGTAATTGTCGGTAGCACAACGATTTTACTGGGATTGATGATTTGGAGAGCATGGGAGTCTGTTCATCACTCTTCAACGAAGGAGACAACAGTGGAGACAAAGGAAGGGGCCTTAAACCGATGATATTGTTTCCGTTTACATCTGATTACATCTAAATGGTAAACATTTATGGCCAGATGGCCATCTTCCCATCTGGCCATCTCCCCACACTTCCCACACTTCCCACACTTGCCGCGCCCGGGCCCCACACTCCCCACACTTCTGATATTTACAACACTTTCCACACTCCCTCTCTTTCCGTTGAAAAGACTATAGGTGGACTTATGGTTCTAATTAAACAACCAAAAACATCGAAACATATGAAAAACTGCTTACCAACAACAACAGTTAGTGAGCAGTCTCTGCGGTTGTCTGTACTAACTCAGTTTTTTCCTCCTGACTATGCTGCTACTGGCCAGTTAATCCAAGAGTTGGTGATGCAATTGGGCAAACAAGGCATAGATATTAAGGTGTTTACTGGGCAACCAGGCTATGCTTTTGAGACTGA
>NZ_JAAHFV010000551.1:0-2799 GCF_010672755.1 Moorena sp. SIO1F2 | reverse complement strand
CTAGTACCTGTAAGAGAAATTCTAGTTGGGCATCAGATGTATTGTCAGCCATTGCCATCAACTGCTATTCAATATTTATTGAAATATTATAGCGTTTCTTAAGAAATCAGAAGTCAGAAGTGGGTAGTGCTGTATAAATATCTAACACAGGAGTATCCATTAACCGCAAACCAGTACTCGTTTCTCGCAAACCAGTACTCGTTTCTCACATACCAGTACTCGTTTCTCGTTAACTAGTACTGCTGTATAACAAACAAGTACTGGTGTATAACAAACGGGTACTCGTTTCTCACATACCAGTACTCGTTTCTCGTTAACCAGTACTGGTGTATAACAAACAAGTACTAGTTTTTCGTTAAACTGTACTAGTTTATCACTTACCAGTACTCGTTTCTCAGTAACTAGTACTTATTGCAAATTTACTAGTACTAGTGTATTAAAGAATGGTGCCGATTTGTTCTTAACGAGTACCTTTTTCTCACATTGCAAGAGGCAAGAGGCAATAGGCAATACTCAATTCTTAATTCTCAATTCTTAATTCTCAATTCTTAATTCTCAATTCTTAATTCTCAATTCTTAATTCTCAATTCTTAATTTTATAAAAGCTTTTTAAAACCCTTGACAAATAAAATTATAATCATTACAATAATAATTGTAAATCAAAGTTCAATTTTTGAAAGATGTCAGAAGAATTTACTCGCAATTTCAAGAAACAACCTACTCAGCACACTCTCAAAGGTCCTCGTCAATCAGTAATTTATAGCATGCAAATGTTTTATTCCCTGGGCTATGCAGAAATCGCGGAGTGGACTCCTCTGGAGCCTACCGATATTCCAGGGGAAGTGATGACTACTATGACCAAGTATTGGTTGTTGCCATAACACCTTAAATTTCTGGGGGGCTTTCCCCCCCGGGGGCCTTGGGTTTCGGAAACTTCTGACATATGTGATTGACATAGCCGTGGATAGTATTTCTACGGCTATTTTTTTTGGGAATTAAGAATTAAGAATTAAGAATTAAGAATTAAGAATTGAGAATTAAGAATTAAGAATTGGGAATTGAGAATTGGGAATTGGGAATTGAGAATTTAGAATTGGGAATCGGGAGTTGCTGAATCTTTGAATGAATAGGAGTAGAGTGGGCATCCTGCCCGCGAGAAGATTGTAACGGGCCAGATGCCCATGCCACGGCCAGATGCCCATTCTCCCCACACTTCCGATCTTTTTGACAAATATGAGATGCACCCTTACTGTATTCAACCCTCGTGGTGAGTTGGCAATACTAAAAATACATGGTAGTTAAGTTTACCATTTTGATCTTTAAATCTTTGATGATCTTGAATTTGATACCTTTGTGTTACTATATTCTTGAACAATTCTTCATTCTTTGAATTAAGTTTACACAGTAGCCAGAGTCTCGATTTTGTTGCGGGTAACTCCTCAAACCAATCTTCCATCTTACCTTGTTTAATTTTAGTTCTTGAAGAGGGTGGTCTAGGTGCTACTACAATTTCAGCATAACCATGATCGTAGTGGAATAATGGTAAGGTATTTATCCAATCTTCTATAGCCCAAACCACAATATCATCGTTTTTTTCATGAGTTTTAATTATGTTAACCATGCCTCGAAAATCTCGATGTAAATTAGCTGTGTAGTAGTTAGATAAACCATTAAATACTGCAAAACCGTACAATAAAATTAGGATTAAGGCAATGATTCTATTTCGTTCCAAAACCTTGACTAAACCTGATGCCAGGAGGATCAAAAAGTAGGGAAGTGTAAATAGTAAGTATCGATCTAACCAAATTGAGAAGAAAAGATTAGAAGCTAAGAAAATTTGCATTAGAGGTATAAATCCCCAGGCTGCTACCCAAAGCGTTTTACTGGAATTTTCTTTCCTAAGGGCAGTAACTAAAGCTATACCTACCAAGATTATCAAGGATAAAGTGATTATTCTATAGACCCATATTAAAATAGTATCTGGGTTTACTTGATCTGCTAAAAAGGGTGGCAAAACTACAAATTCTCTCAAGAATCTGAGGCAATTAACAATATTAGGAGATGGACGACCTTGTTGTACTGGATCAGTTGAGAAATTCCTGGTCGCTGGGATTAGTCTTAACAGAAAAAGTGGAGACCACACAACACACATGATTAGGAGCCATTTGGCAAACTTAATTACCAAATTATATTGCCGACGAAACTTAATTATGGCTAGGAATAAATCTGGCAATATTAGAGTTAAATTTAAGGGTAATGTTAAAATTGATATTAATCGAAATACTGCCCACCAAGCCATTGCAAAATCAGATGGACGCTCCAACACCTGAATCATAAATAAAGTGCCCAATAGACCAGATAATGTAGTTAAAGAGTACATTCTGACCTGTTGAGAATGATAGATAAATAATGGAGAAAGAGTCAGTAAAATTGCAGCAATGTATCCCTCTAATTTAAACTTTAAACGACAGCTAATTAAGTAGGTTAGAAAAATACTACCTATGCCAAAAACTGATGCTAAACTCCGCAACCAAGCATCGCTATTCCCAAATTTCATCCAGACACTGAGAAGTAGATAATAAATTGGGCGAACTAAATTATGAGGTGGAAAACCTTTTCCTGTTTTAACATCTCGGACGCTGTACAGCTCATCAATCCAAAGGCTTTGCCTATCTATTTGGTGGTGATACAATATAAGAGCTGTTAACAGAATTAATAGTATAGGAAGCCATCTTTTGATTGGACTTAATTTTTCAGATAATCCTAGTAAGTTTTGTATGCTAAACTGCATAATAAACA
>NZ_JAAHFV010000550.1:0-2800 GCF_010672755.1 Moorena sp. SIO1F2 | reverse complement strand
CCCGATAACCTTCAACCCGATAACCTTCAACCTCCTAACCTTCAACCTCCTAACCTTCAACCTCCTAACCTTCAACCTCCTAACCTTCAACCCAATAACCTTAAACCTTCAACCCCTCAAGGATTAGCTGACTTAGTTCAGGTCACACTTACCTATCCCACTGGCTTCCAAGCATTTATTCATCTGTGCTGGCTCAATCCAGATAAACAGCGGCGGCTTGGGATTGTAGGAACACAGGGAACCTTGATTTTTGATGAAATGGTTGCCCAAGCACCCCTAACTATCCAACATGGTTATTTTGAACAGAACGGGGAGTACTTTATCCCTGCTGGTCAACATCGTGAAGTTCTTGATCTCGAATCACATGAACCACTTTATTCAGTATGCGATCGCTTTCTTAACAGTGTCCGCTTGTCCCAACCTTCATCAATATCATCTGGCTGGGTTGGTGCTCAATTGGTAAATATTCTCAGTTGTTTAAGCCAATCCCTTCACCAAGGAGGAGTGCCAGTCACTGTTCCCCAGTTACCAAAATAATTACCTATTCATTCTACCTGTAGATGATCATGACAGGTTAATGCCCAGCTTCAATGCTGGATTATTTTCCCAGCGATCCGCGACATGGGCATAAATACAAGTTGTTCTGGGATCAGCATGTCCCAACAAATCTTGCACTTGGCGTAACTCAGCACCAGAACGCAGAGCTAACGTACCTGCCGTATGTCTCAAGCTATGGGCTGATATAGTTCTTCCTGGTGTTTGCTTAAGGTTAGTTTGCTCTAAATAGCTATCCACAACTAGCCGAATCCCCCGCCGGGAAATCCGCTTGCCACCCGCCCTGTTTCCAACAGCTATAAATAAAGGACTCGATGGTTTGACCACTTCCCCATTTTCTGTCCTTGCTTCAAGATAAGCCATTAGCAAGTCAGCAAGATCTGGTGTTAATGGCACTATTCTAATATTACGCTTCCCTTCGACCCGAATTCCCAGATTACCCCCCTGCTTAACTACATCAGAGACATTTGCTCGATGTAACTCAATGCTACGGGGACCTTCCAATATCATGATTGCCAGCAGAAGTTTATCCCGCTTTGCCTTAAGGCTACCATCATTGGCTATAGCTGCTAACAACTTCTCAACTTCAGGCTTTTCCAAATAGGTAATCCTTGCCGCCGGGTCCAGCTTTTCCCGTGGCGGTTTCACCCCAAGGGCTGGATTGATAGTAATCAGTCCTTTTTCCACAGCAGCTTGATAAAAACGCTTGACAACTGACAACTTTAGTGATATTGTTGCTGGCTTAAATTTTTTAGTTTCTACCATCCAGCGGCGGTAACGCTTAATGTCCTCTTTAGTAACTGCGGCTGGATGAAGATTTATGCGATCGCACCAGTTCACAAACTGCTGAACCTGGCGGCGGTAGGTATTAACGGTATCAGCCGCAGCATCTCCTGCTGCCACATCGATATCCAGGAAATCAGCAAAAGCTTCTAGTAGGTTTGCTGTAGTAATGGTCAGGTGGTCAGGTTGAGGGGTGATGTGGTTTGGGGTATGAGTATCCACGGTGCCATTGGTGCCATTAACGTGAAGTTGTTAAGCATCTAATACTATTATAGCCTCTTTAACAATCCTCGCGGAATTCCCCACCTTCTTACAGGGTGGGGATGGATAGCGAGACGACGGCTTATTGCGAATTGTGTTATAATAAAAGTGGTTGCTGACCCGCCTGACTGACTAAAAGGCTACCTTCAAGGTGTAAAAGTACTAGCAGAGTTCAGGGTTTGAAGTTACCGTAAGTAGAGTGGAGCCTTAATCAAACAGTTTTAACCCTTTTATGCATAGCCGACCAACCATAAAGGCTCCACTCTACTAAGGTTTCGTCTCCGGGAAGAGACAAGCCCCAGCTGGTTGGCCATAGTTGCTGTAATTCCAAGGTAAGTCTGTCGTAAAAATTATACGTCGATAGAAGGCGGATGTCTGCCTGTGGACGCTGAGTAAGACCAATTCCAGCAGGCCGACGCCTCTGGTTGAGGCGTCGGGGACGCGCGCGGGAAGCCCATTTGACGAATAAGACCGTCCCTGATTTGAGTTGAGAATTGGAAGCTCCAACCTCAGCGTTCGCGTAGCGTGGCCTACGGCCAAAGCAGGTTGGGGTACTTCACTACTGATAATCCCCCTTCTAGTACTTACGCTCTTTTTCTATCTGGTGGCATCTGAGGTGATATCTCCTTTCCCGTGCCTCCCTGGGAATAGATAGTTCGCCCACTTAGGAGGGTGGTAGTCCGTTAAGTACTTCCGCAGATCTTCCAGTACCGGGATGGTCTGGGTGGCAAGCTTACCTTTTGTGTTCCCTTTGCTGAACAAAACAATGGGGCGCACGGAATCTTTGCGATCGTAGACATCCCTTATTCTTAAGGTCACCGCTTCATTGACCCGACAGGCAGTGTAGAGTATGATAGCAAACAGCGCACGGTCTCGTGGCGGGTTAAGGGTTACCCCTTCGTTGAACAGGAGCTGGATAATTATTTACAAGGTATGAGAGCTATGAAGCTTATACAGTCTACTTTTTAGCTCTCATGTCGCCCCCCCAGGTACTGGTGTTGTGTTACGAGGTACATCAGGGGGGACATCAAGAGGTATTTGTGAATCCTTCTCATTAAATTCCGCTGGTGCAGTCACCTGTTCTACTTTTTGTTTGCTCTTTGGTGGTGGGGTAGGAGCCTTCGCGTATTCGTTACTCTCTAGTACTGGAGTAGGGGAAGGCTTGGGTAAGTCAGTTGTCTGTACACTCTTCGGATGAATA
>NZ_JAAHFV010000055.1:0-26111 GCF_010672755.1 Moorena sp. SIO1F2 | reverse complement strand
TATCCATAAACTAGGATAGTTGTAATCTATTTGTAATCATTTATCACTTGAAATGTGTCCGTTGCTAAAGGTTACTGACCACAGAAACAAGCTTTCCATCCACTGTTAGGATAGATAATAATGGAGTAGTTAGTAATGGAAGAGCAAGACAGCGGCATTATGGTTCAAAAAGCGGCGATTTGCCGAATTTTGGATGCAAATTTAGACCGAGCTAGAGAAGGCTTGCGAATTATTGAGGAGTGGTGCCGCTTTGGTCTCAACAGCGCCCAGATGGCTGGGGAGTGCAAGGAAATGCGCCAGGAATTAGCCCGTTGGCACAGCTCGGAAATCAGGATCTTCCGAGATACCTCAGGGGATCCAGGGACTGGACTAACTCATCCCCAGGAAGAACGACGTTCCAGCATTCAGCAGCTTTTACAGGCTAATTTGTGTCGGGTGCAAGAAGCACTACGGGTGTTGGAAGAATATGGTAAACTATACGACGCTCAGATGGGGATCGCCTTTAAGCAGATGCGCTATCGGGTTTACAGCCTAGAAAGCAATTTACTGGGATATCAGCGTCATCAGTTGCTAGAGCGATCGCATCTCTACTTGATTACATCCTTATCAGACCAGTGGTTTGCCAAGGTAGAGGCTGCCCTCCAAGGTGGACTAACCTTGGTACAGTACCGGGAAAAACAAGCAGATGATGGGGACAAACTAGCTGATGCTCAGAAATTGTGCCAGCTGTGCCATCACTATGGTGCTTTGTTTATTATGAATGACCGGGTGGATTTAGCTCTGGCAGTGGAGGCTGATGGGGTTCATATCGGACAACAAGATGTACCAATTTCCTTAGCACGGCAGCTACTGGGCTCCCAGCGTATTATTGGTTGCTCGACTACTAACCCTGATGAACTACACCGGGCAATTGCTGAAGGCGCAGATTATATCGGTGTTGGACCGGTTTATGAAACCCCTACTAAACCCAATAAGCAAGCAGCTGGTTTGGATTATGTCAAGTATGCTAAAGAGCATGCTACAATTCCATGGTTTGCAATTGGGGGAATTGATCCAAACAATTTAAACTATGTCTTGGATGCAGGAGCTCAACGAGTGGCGGTTGTGCGGGGGATCATGGAGGCGGAACAACCGACTCTAGTTACTCAATATTTTCTGTCCCAGCTCAAACGAGAGCACACTCTTCGATCTCTTGAAGCTGGGGTTTCTAAACCCTAATGTCCTAAAACTAGATAATAGTTAGACATGTTAGGTAATAAGTAATAGTGACTAATTTTGAATAGCTTGCTGGTAAATATTAGCTGATGATATCTAACAACACAACTCAAATTACCCTTGAAGTTAATGGTGAATCCCGGACCTGCTCTTGTGACACTAAACTACCCCAGCTATTAGAACAGCTAGGCTTAAATCCGCGCCTGGTGGCGGTAGAATACAATGGTGAAATTCTCCATCGGCAGTTTTGGAACCAGACTCAAATGCAGGAGGGAGACCAGCTGGAAATTGTCACAATTGTTGGCGGCGGTTGACTTTAAAGGAGATATTTTAAAATCTCCCCATCAATCTTCTTGATCATGGGTATTCAACTGGACTTGATATCACCAAAGCCAAGGTTAAAACACAGTCAAACACAAATTAGCTCAGGAGTTAAACCTAGATTGTTGCATAACTGTCGAATCTCTTCTTCATAGATAGGGTTCATCACAATAACCAGATCAGGTTGGTAATCCTGGAGAAATTCTGGTGGAACAATTTCCTGTCCTGTTCCAGCAACGTACTTCCCCTGTTTGCGGGGATTGAGATCTACGATGTCATCAATCACATCTTGGCACTTGAGCAGATTCAAAAAAGTAACCCCTTTTGAGCCAGCACCCCATGCTACGGCTTTTTTATCAGTTTGAGCGATGGTTGTCAGTTTGTGCTGCCAGCTTTCTAACTTCTCCTGAAACCTAGCGGTAAAGCTGGCAATATCGCGAGTCAATACCTCGATTTCATCCGGTTTTCCATAGCTGTTCGGGATTTCCCCATGCACTGGCTTTGCTTCCAGGCACAGGAACTGACCACCAAACGCCTCCTTGATTTCACTAACTTGAAACCCAGCATTGACAAAAGCTTGCCCTAGAGAAGTGGGGGCGAAATAGCAGCAGTGTTCATAGATAATGTCCCACACTGCTAAATGGCGAAAGGTATCTAAGGCGTTGGGGACTTCAAACAAAACAATGGTATTAAGGCGAGAACCGATCGCCTGTCGTAGTGGCTTGAGCAAATCTGCGGGATTGGAAATGTGCTCTAGGGTGTGCCGACAACAAATTAGATCGGCTTGATACTCTTGGTAAAGCTGTGAATAGAAATCTTGAACAAACTTGACTTGAGTCTGGAGTTGTTGATGCTCTGACCTAGGAACATAGCTGGGGTCAAAACCTACTCCTCGGTTATTACCTAGTTCACACAGACTTATCAGAAAATCCCCTTTGCCACAACCAATTTCAATAATGTCTTTATTGTAGAGATGGTGGCGCTTCACCAATCCAGCGGCAAGGGATTGGGCATAGTCCTGAAATCGGGCAGAGTAATGTAAGGAGTTTTCATAGTCCTGGGAATAACCTAATTTAGTAGGGTCAAACGCTAGGTTGCTAATAAAACCACAGCTAGGACAGAACCCTAGTTTGATATCTCCCTTAGGACAGTTTTGAGCAGTTTGACGCGATCGCCACAGGAGATTACAGTACACTGGCACCGCCAACATTTCAAAAAACACCTCTAAATCGGCAGAGGCACATACAGGACAGTTGTGGTTAGATAAGGTGTTCATTTCAAGTTTTCACTCCATTAGACTAGTACAGGGAAAGTACAAATAATCAGCTATCAGCTGACGGCTGATAGCTTTTAAGGAAACTTGGGTCAGATCACCCTTTCGAGAGTTTTCAGTGTCGGGATTTCACTAGCGATCGCATTACCAATCTCCAAAGAAGCCGTAGCACCAGGAGAGGGAGCGTTACAAACATGCATTGCTTTAGGACTATTGACAATTAAAAAATCATCCACCAACTTGCCATCATTTTTTAAGGCTTGAGCTCTGACCCCAGCATGGGTGGGCACTAAGTCATCTGCTTGGATTTCAGGAATCAACCGTTGCAAACTCTTAACAAAGGCAGCTTTACTGAAGGAGCGGATGATTTCCTGAATTCCTGCGTCTCCATGTTTGACAGCTAGTTTCCAGAAACCGGGATAGGTCATGACCTCCACAAAATCTCGCAGGTCAAAATCAGTCTTTCGATAACCTTCCCGCTTGAAACTGAGTACAGCATTGGGTCCAGCATGGACACTGCCATCAATCATGCGGGTGAAATGAACCCCTAGGAAAGGAAAATTTGGATTAGGAACTGGATAAATTAAGTGCTTGACTAGGTAGCGTTTCTCTGGCTTGAGTTCATAGTACTCACCCCGGAAAGGAACGATTTTAGCTGGAGGCTCAGCATCACCCAACTTAGCAATGCGATCGCTATGTAGTCCAGCACAGTTGATCACAAAGCGAGTGGGATAGTTACCATTGTTGGTTTCCAGCACTAGACCATCCCCAGTTTCCAGGATCTTTTCAACCTTACTATTGAGACGTAAATCCCCTCCCTGGACACGAACCAGTTCAACGTATTTTTCACAGACCTGCTTGTAGTTTACAATCCCAGTGGAATGAACCCGAATTCCAGCTAAACAGCGCACATGGGGTTCAATTTCCTTAACCTCTTCACCAGTAATCTTGGCAATCTCTATACCATTTTCCAAACCCCTTTGGTAAAGAGTATCCAGTAATGGTAGTTCTTCTGGTTCAGTTGCTACAATTACTTTGCCACAGATGTCATAATCAATGCCATGCTTTTGGCAGAATGCCACCATCGAGCGATTTCCTTCGTAACAAAATCTAGCCTTGAAACTCCCTGGTTTGTAGTATATTCCAGAATGAATCACACCACTGTTATTGCCAGTTTGGTGAGCCGCCCAACTGCTCTCTTTTTCCAGTACCATAATTTTGGCATCTGGATAACGTTGACCCAATGCCATGGCTGTGGATAAGCCAATGATTCCTCCTCCAATAATCGCCAAGTCGTACATGGTTATTTTTATTACTGAAACTATTAATTTTAACTTTAAATGTTGAATGTTGAATGTTTAAATTTTAATGTTGAATGTTGAATATTAAAAGTTAACCGTATCCCTGAGAAAGGTATAATAATGGAGAATATAGTGTTTTTTTTGTATGGTGAGGTCCACCTTGAAGCTGAAAAGCTTGTTAATTGAGACTTATGGTCTACCTCATTGGAGTAAAAACCGCTATAAACAATTAATTAATCCTCAAAACTTTGGGTAAGCCTACTCACTTCCCATACTTTTTTTTACCAGAAAACCTATTGGAATATTTGCCATTTTGGCCTGAAGGGGCGACCAAAAAATAAAAAATGACAAAGACTCTTTTTCCCGCAAGCATCCAAGCCTTCGGTTATTGCTCAACTTTGCTGGGTGCTTTCTGATGGAAAATTTTTTTCCAAGTGTGTGCAGAAAAAACATAGTTCCCAAGTACACCTAAACAACTCCAGTAAACACTTTATGAGTCATAAGTCTTTAATTTTTGACTTATGACTCATAACTGATCACTCATGACTAATGACTGATATTTATAGAGATATAACCTCTGTAGTTACTCCCATCTTATTCAACATTTGCTGAATTTCATCACAATATATGGAATTCATGACAATCACCTGATCAGGTTTGTATTCCTTCAAAAACTCTGGTGCCATAATTTTTTTACCAACACCAGGGATAAATTTCCCATGACGATGGGGATTAATATCTACCACGTATTCAATTTTGTCTGTGGTATCAAGAGTGGTTAGAAAAGCCACACACTTGGAACCTGAACCCCAAACTACAACACGCTTGCCTTGAGCATGCATCTGCTCTAAGTGCTGCCTCCAATTCTCCAGCTTCTTGCTAATCTCGTTGGTGAAGTTTTTGACATGCTGAGTAACTTCCTCAAGACTCTCTTCCAGAGGATGTACTTTCTCAGATGGGATGGTGACAGGTCGGGTTTCAATTAACAAATATTGTTCACCATAAGCTCGATACAGGTCAGTAACTTCAAAGCCACAGTTACGGAATAATCGCGCTAGGGATCCAGGGGTGAAATAGGAGCAGTGTTCGTAGTAAATGTCTTCAAAAGCTAAGTCTTTGAGTACTCGTATGGTATCTGGTATCTCAAACACCACAACGGTATTGAGGCGATCGCCAATGGAGCGGCGCACGGTACTAATAAACTCAGCGGTAGGATAAATATGCTCTAGGGTATGGCGACAACAGATAAAATCACCTACATACTCAGCATAGCGCTCTGAGTAATAGTCTTGAATAAAGGTGACCCGGTCAGCGGCTTCACTCTGGACTCGTCCTACTACAGCAGACGGGTCAATACCAACACCACGATTGTTACCTAATTCGCACAGCAGCAAGAGGAAATCTCCTTTGCTACAACCAATCTCTATAATGTCTTTGTTATGAAGGTCGTATTTGTCGATCAGATGATTGGCTAGATCAAGGGCAAACTGATTGAAGGTTGGGGAAAAACTCTGTTGGTCTTCATAATTGGGAGCGTAAGCTGACCACCTGGGATCAAAGGAAACATTAGTGATGAAGCCGCAGTCTTGACAAAACCCCAAAACCACATCACCGCAAGGGAAGTCTAGAGCTGCTTCCTGGGTTGACATCATTAAGCAACTGTGAACTGGTACGTTATGTACTTCATAAAATAGGGACAATCCTTGGTTTCCACAGTTGGGACAAATATGTTCTGATAATGAAATCGGTTGTGTGTGAGCAAAATTTTTGGACAATGCTTGTTGTATCATTTTGAGTGACTCTTTTAGAATTTAAATGTGATGACTTCATAGGATTTGAGTGCCAATCAATATCAATCCCAGATTGAGCGGGTAATTCAGACCATTAAGCACGATATACCAACCCTGTCTTAGCAAGATATTGCCTATAATTTTTATACAAAAAATAGTTAATTTCAAGACCAAATTAGTCGATTTAAAGTAAAATTAAACTATCGAATTATAGTTTATATACTGAGATTTAACGCTCGGCTATTTTTTAGCACAATTTATTTCGTTCTGCATGATATCTCTCAAACCGATGAAAAGGTGATCACGGCAAATTGGACAGGGGTGCATCTCATATTTGTAAAAAAGTGGGTGCGTTAGGGACGGGCTCGCCAAGACGCAAGCCATAGCAAGTTTTGGGACAGTCCGTCCCGTAACGCACCACCGCGTCAAATAGCAAAAGTGAGATGCACCCATTGGACAGTTCGTGCGTGACACATTTCGGGTACCTTGGAAAGGTCATGTGTTTTTCAATGGCTCTTCTAGCTACCTCCTGACCAAAGATGGTTTTATCACCAATCACCTGGATACCTGGAATCGCAAACCAAGCTAGATTTTTCAGCAGTTTTTCCCCTGTGGTTTACCATAGCTGATTGATGAATTTATTTGGCATTGAAGTTAACGATTCCCCTACTGCGAATGATGCAACATTATCACCCTACCTACTAATTTTTCAATAATGATTAAAGGTACTTGTACATAGAATTGGCATGAGCTGAATGAATTGAGTAATTGCCGGATAGTGGAACCTTATGCGACTTTGAGATTTAAGTATGTTTGGTTGTTATTAGGCAAACAGGCTTGGAAATACTAGATTTTGTTATACTAGGTTAATGGGGGAAAGCTAGATTAAGACTTCACCAGAAATCCCCAGATTTTAATGCCGTTTGTTAATTAACAACTATCGATAAAATGGATAAAAAAATTATAACAAATCAGGGTATTATTACAGATTTTAACAGACCGGATACCCCACTCATCCTCAAAAAATTGGCTCAATCGGATCAGTATTGGGACGTACGACAAGCAGCAGCCGAAGCATTAGCCCATGGTTGGAAAGATCACCCGGTTACCTTACCCATCCTCAAACAATTGGCTCAATCGGATCAGAATGGGTATGTGCGACAGGTAGCAGTGCAAGAATTAGCCCATGGTTGGAAGGGTGAACATGATATCTTACTTATTCTTAAACAACTCGCTCAATCCGATCAGGATTCGGATGTGCGAATAGCAGCAGTTTCAGGATTAGCCGATGGTTGGCAAGATCATCCGGATACGTTACCCATTCTCAAACAACTGGCTCAATCTGACCACAATTCCGATGTGCGACGAGTAGCAATGGCAAAATTAGTCCATGGTTGGAAAAATCACCACGATACCTTAGCTATTCTCAAACAACTGGCTCAATCGGATCAGTATTGGCGTGTGCGACAAGCAGCAGTAGCAGAATTAGTCCGTGGTTGGAAAGATGATCCAGATACCTTACCCATCCTCAAACAATTGGCTGAATCGGATCAGGATGCCGCTGTGCGACAAGCAGTAGCCGAAACATTAGCTCGTGGTTGGAAAGATGATCCAGATACCTTACCCATCCTCAAACAATTGGCTGAATCGGATCAGGATGCCGCTGTTCGACAAGCAGTAGCCGAAGCATTAGCTTCTAGTTGGCAAGATCATCATGATACGTTACCTATTCTCAAACAATTGGCTCAATCGGATCAGGATTTGGCTGTGCGACAAACAGCAGCCGAAGCATTACCTCGTAGTTGTAAAAATCACCCGGATACGTTACCCTTTCTCAAACAATTGGCTCAATCGGATCGGAATGGATATGTGCGGCAAATAGCAGTGCAAGTATTAGCCCGTGGCTGGAAAGATGAACCGGATATCCTACTTTTTCTCAAACAACGGGCTAAATCAGATCGGAATTTGGATGTGCGAATAGCAGTGCTGGAAGAATTAGTCCGTGGTTGGAAATATCACCCAGACACTTTACATTTTCTCCAAGAACGAGCTGAATCAGATCCGCATTGGCGTGTGCGAGCAGCAGTTATGACAGAATTAATCTGTGGTTGGAAAAATCAACCTGGGATGTTTGAATTTTTGTGCGTTCGCGCTGTCAATGATCCCTTTTATCGCAAGCAGCGCCGGGAAGAAAACCCTCGGCAAATTGCCCTGACAGCAATCATTGATGACTATCCAAACCATCCCCAAACTCTACTACTATTGCGAGATAGAGCAAAGCATGACTCAGATCAGAAAGTGCAGAAGTTCGCTAAAGAAAAATTGGCAAGTATCCGTACCCTCCCAAACTACCAAAGTTGACTTAAATTATAGCATTTATCAAATAGGTGAGGTATACCAATTTGGGATTTTATGGAATAGTGATGGCTCCCTACTCCCTACTCCCTACTCCCTACTCCCTTACTTGATCGTCAACCGTCAACTCTAAACAATCTTTGGTTGTGGAATCGGAATAATAAATTTACCTCCTTGTTGTCGATATGCTTCTTGTTGCTGCAAAATTTCATCAGCAAAATTCCAAGCTAGCAGCAACACATAATCGGGTTTATCCTCTAACAGTTTTGATGGTGGAAAAATAGGTAAATGATTAATGCCCATGTAGCGACCATGTTTGAACGGATTTAAATCCACTACATAATCCACCAGGGTTTTATTAATCCCAAAATAACTGAGCAGAGTAGTTGCTTTAGCTGCTGCTCCGCTGCCACCTTTTTACCCTGTTTCTTCAAATCCCAGAGTATATCCAGTAAAGAAAGCTTAATTTCCTGAACACGATTAGCAAAATCACGATAGTAATCAATGCGGTCAACTCCCCGCGCTACTTCTTCTGCTAATAGAGATTTTACGGATTCCTTAACCTGTTCGTTAGGCTCCACAAATAGGCGTAACGAACCCCCATGGATTGGAGTACGTTGGATGTCATTTAGGAATAAACCATGTTTCCTAAACAACCGATCTAAAGCAGTTACTGAAAAATAGCATAAGTGCTGATGGTAGATAGTGTCAAATTCACAGTGATCTACCAAGTCAACCACATAGGGGACTTCAATTACTGCTACACCAGTGTCTTTTAGCAGAACGCCAATCCCTGCTACAAAGCCATTCAGATCTGGCACATGAGCCAAGACATTGTTAGCAAGAAAAACATCAGCTTTCCGTCCTTGAGAGTGTAGCTCTATTGCCAAATCTTTCGTAAAGAATGTACAAAGAGTAGGAATACCTGCTTTTTGGGCAGCTTCCGCAGGTCCAGAGGCTGGGTCAATTCCCAGCACCGGAATTCCTTTTTCAACAAAGTTCTTGAGCATATAGCCATCATTACTAGCTGCTTCAATCACTAGACTGTTGCTATTGAGTTGTCTTGAATCAATGATGGCTTTGGCACTATCTCCAAAGTGTTTTAGTAACGATTTTGATACAGAAGAAAAATAGGGGTAGTCTCGACAAAATAGGATTTCCGGGGGGACACTTTCGGTGATTTGGACTAAACCACTGCTAGGAGAAAACGCCAGATCCAATGGAGCAGTATATTCAGGTTTATCTAACTGGTCTTTAGTAAGTAATCCATCAGCTAATGGGGTGTAACCGAAGGAAATAATTAACTCTAAGTCATCAGTGCTGTTAGCACGACAAATAGGCATTGAATTAGACATTATTATTTTTTTTCAAATATGACTGTTAATTGTTAACTGTCAACTGTTTGCAATTAACGGTTAATCAGCAACAAAAAAATATTCATAACAATAGCAAAGTCAACTTTTTCTTAAAGTAAACTAATTCTCCAGGGTGACTGCCAAAAATTTTTCCGCCCTTTTGGTAATTGGTAATTGGTAATTAGAGTAGGATTACCGATTACCGATTACCAATGACCCAACAACTCCTAAACACTCATGGCTTGTATTTTAGGAGATGTAGGTAGCTGGGTACGCCAACGCAGGGTTTGATCTAATCTTCCAGTGCTAAGTAATTGTTTGATGTGAGCAATACGCTGATACCTCGGTCCCTCAAACTCTTCCAAGGTTAAGCCTACAGTTTGATAAGCCTGGTAGAGTTCTTGAGCTCCCCGACGGGCATTCCATTGGGGTTTGAATTCGGGTAATGTCTGAATAATTTTACTACAATCAACGCGATAACAGCGCTTATCGGGTCCAGCATCTTTAGCGTATTCAATTTCGCAGCCTGGAACTGTTTCTTTGACAATTTCGGCTAACTCTCGAATGCGATAGTTGTCCTCATTTCGTCCCACATTAAACGCTTGATTGTGTACCAGCTCACGAGGTGCCTCCAACACCGCAATAAACGCTTGGGAAATATCTTCAATATGGACAATGGGACGCCAAGGGGTGCCATCGCTCTTGATATACACTTGACCGGTGGTAAATGCCCAAGCGACCAAGTTATTGAGTACTAGATCAAAGCGCAAACGCGGCGAAACACCGTAAGCCGTAGCATTCCGAAGAAAGGTAGGACTAAAGTTATCGTCCGCTAACTGAGTAACATCTTGCTCGACACGAACTTTAGAAATGCCGTAAGGAGTGACAGGGTTGAAGGATGATTCCTCAGTCAACCAGTCATCACCACCAGCACCATAGTTACTACAGGACGATGAGAATACGAAGCGCTCGATGCCTGCGGCTTTGGCTAACTTAGCCAAATGAACTGAAGCAGCATGATTGATCTCATAGGTTAAGTCAGGATTCAGATTCCCCAGAGGATCGTTGGAAAGCCCTGCTAAGTGGATTAGAGCATCAAATCCTTCTAGTTCTGTTGCCGTAACGTCACGGATATCCTTTTTTAGCTCTGGAATTTTTCGAATTCCTTCACCAAAAGTACTCTTTTCAAATAAGTCGCTATCAAGACCAAATACATCATACCCTTGAGCTAATAGCATTGGCACCATGACTGTGCCGATGTAGCCCTTGTGACCAGTTACTAATACTCGCATTATTTTCCTCCCAAATTTTCCAAGGTGCATTGCCACTGTTCCACAGACTTTCTAACCTGCGCTTGTCGCGCAAGGTATCCATGCATTGCCAGAATGAAGTGTGGTGATAGGCCATCAGTTGCCCATCTTTGGCGAGTCGCTCCAGTGGTGCTTTTTCCCACTGGGTGTCATCGCCATCGATATAATCAAAAACTCCGGGTTCTAAAACAAAGAAAGCACCGTTGATCCAGCCTTCTCTGGTTTGAGGCTTTTCAGAGAATTCCGTAATCTGGTTTCCATCTAGTTCTAAGTAACCAAAACGTGCAGGTGGACGTACTGCAGTTAAGGTAGCTAATTTGCCATGAGAGCGATGGAATTCCAGGAGCGCATTTAAATTGACATCAGAAACTCCATCTCCCCAAGTGAGCATAAATGTCTGATTGCCTACGTAGGGAGCGAGCCGTTTAATCCGACCCCCTGTATTGGTGTAAATACCAGTATCAATTAAATCAACTGTCCAATCCGGTGCTACACCACCGTGCTGGATGACGTTGCCATTGTTAAGGTTGACTGTTAAGTTACTATTAAGTGAACTATAGTCCACCATGTATTTTTTAATAACTTCTGCCTTATAGCCAAGGGCAATCACAAAATCTTGGAAGCCATAATGGTAATAATGCCTCATGATATGCCAGAGGATTGGTCGCCCTCCGATTGCTACCATTGGCTTTGGTTTTGTGTCAGTTTCTTCCGCTAGACGAGTACCGAGCCCCCCGGCAATAATTGCTACTTTCATATGACTGTTGAGACCAAAATCACTAACAACAAAATTACTAACAGGTTTTACTTAAGCTCAATCATATATTTATGAATTAAGTCATCAATAAACCTATCGATGCATCCTATCAAATTCGGTTGACTAATAATCATAATTCCTGAACGGGTAATTGGTAATTGGTAATTGGTAATTAGTAATTGTTAGTTGGTATTTAGTAATTAGTAATTGCTAGTTGATGATGAATCATCACCCATTACGCATTACCAAAAATTCAGGGATTATTGGCAAAGTAATTAACCGGACTTGATATCATTCAGTATTTTCAATTAAACCCAAGTTGTACTTAGATCTGTTGCCAGATTGGCTTGAATTAAATTTAACAAAAATTAATTAATTAAATATTAAATATTGTGATTTTTTTGACATCAAGTGGTATTTTAAAAATGCTAAAAACACGATTAACTAAGAACTGCTACCACTGGATGATCAGTAAAGGTTTTGCAAAAACAATTATTTAAATGTTGTTTATTATACATATCAAGTATAAATATCAATTCCAAAGACTTAAAAATCTAGTAGGCATTCCTCTGCACCTAGCTAAGCTCATGCTCTTCTCCCTAAGCCTGTGCAGCCTACTATTGGTGATCGGGCTTACCTGCTAGCTTTTCCACCTTGGTCAGTTCTTCAGTAGCAACGAATCCCCTCTATCCTTTGGATGCGAACATGGTGAATGTGCGGGATTACGGTGCCAAAGGTGATGGTATTACCGATGACACAGTTGCCATTCGCCTAGCAGTTCAGGATAATCTCACGAAACATTACACCCTGTTCCAACAGGAACCTATTTGGTTAGTGATTCAATTGAGTGGAAGAATCAGAAGCGTGTGTTTGGGCATTTCTGACTTGGCAGGGTGAAGGCACTGACAAGACTATGAGCAAGCTTCAGGAGAAAGCCAAAGGTTTTGGTAATCCTTAGCAGCCCAGGGAATCGGCTTAGAATGGTTGTATGGGCTAGTTCAAGAGCCAAGTAGACTCTCGAACCGCTACTACAGTACCATGCCGCCTTTTATCTATCTGTCTTTAAAGCAACTGTTTTTAGAGAGTTTGTTGATAAAAATAATATGAAACAGTTAGCAAATAAATTATTAGGTTAAGAACTAAAACTAAACCTGGATAAACACAGGAAAAAATTCGCTTTATCTGTGTTATTGTTGAGTTGTTTGCCGTTTCAATAAACCCTAGGTAATAATTATAAGGGCTAAGTCGAGGTTATAGCAACTTTCATGCTTGATGAAGTAAACTCGTCCTCAATGACTTACTCACACACAGCCAATGAACATAATCACTCTCATTTTATTTATTGCTGGCTTTGTACTTTTAGTTGTTGGGGCGGAAATCTTGGTGAAGGGCGCATCACAGTTGGCGTTGGTAGCAGGTGTCTCCCCCTTAGTGATTGGGCTGACTATAGTCGCTTACTGCACCAGTGCCCCAGAATTAGCCGTAGCATTGCAGTCGAGTTATGACGGACAAGCGGATATTGCCCTTGGTAACATTGTTGGCAGCAACATTGCCAATATTTTGCTAATCTTGGGAATATCGGCAACTATGTTACCTTTGGTTGTATCCCGGCAGTTGGTGCGATTAGATGTACCTTTGATGATTGGCATATCATTCCTACTCTTGTTTATGAGCTTGGATGGCCAACTGGGTAGAGTCGATGGCAGCATCCTGTTGGCTGGCGCGATCGCATATAGTTTATTCACCATTATTCAGAGTCGCAAGGAAAATCAGGAAATCCGAGACCACGATACCCCTCAAACCAAATCTCGCCAGTCTCGTACTAGCCTTAAAAAGATAGTTACTCAGTTAGGGCTGATTTTTTTCGGCTTAGGAATGTTAGTACTAGGTTCCCGCTGGCTGATTAATGGGGCTATTGCTATGGCCAAGATGTTTGGCTGGAGCGAGTTAATTATTGGCTTAACCATTATCGCTGTTGGCACCTCTCTTCCAGAAATTGCCACCTCCATTATTGCCAGTGTCCGTGGTGAGCGAGATCTTGCCGTAGGTAACGCTATTGGCAGCAATATTTTTAATATCCTGTTGGTGCTGGGGATGTGTAGCTTGATTGTGCCTGATGGTATACAGGTGTCAACTCCTGCCCTAAACTTCGACATTCCAGTAATGATTGCAGTAGCGGTGGCTTGTCTGCCAATTTTCTTTACTGGCTATCAAATTTCCCGGTGGGAGGGATTTCTCTTTTTAAGCTATTACGGTGCCTATACCTTGTATTTGTTCCTAAACGCCACACAACACCAAGCTTTATCACAATTTAGTACTATCATGATGACATTTGTCGTACCTCTAACGATAGTTACCCTAGTCATTTTGGTGATGGGCAGTATACGGACTAGCATCAAGTCTGGTTGAATAATTGCCGAATTGCTGAATTGTTCCGATTGAGCAATTCAGCAATTGTATTTGTTAATTCTTGATTGAGGTAGTGCTAAGCTCAATTTGTCGAGCAGCTACCATGTATCGAAAAATATAATCAGCTAACTCCAAGTAGATCTGGGCACGTTCGGTGGAAGACGCCCAAACAGTTATACCGTGGTTCCGAATTAATAGGATATTGACTGATGGCGATGCAGCCTGAAAGCGATCGCATATCTCACTACTAATGCGAGAAACATCTAGATGGTTGACAAATACTGGTACCGTGACTTTAGGGTTCTCCTCCCGTACTCCAAAGCCCTTAAGCATTTCTAGCGGCGGCAAAGGCAGGGTATCGTCTTTAGTGAAGCCAGAAACTAAATTCGACTCAATGGTGTGAATATGATAACAGGCTTTAGCATCTGGGAATAAAGAGTAGATACTTTGATGAATGCTTGTTTCAGCTGAAGGACGAGATTCAGGTGATGGTTTTTCTACTACTGTGCCATCAGTGGCTATGCGAATAAAGTCTTTGCTGCCTAGCTGCCCTTTATGGCATCCACTCGCAGTAATCCAGAAGCTGCCATCGGGCTGTTTAGCAGAGAGGTTACCGGCTGTCCCCACCATCCAACCTAATTGATAGAAGTGACTAGCAGCAGTAATTAAGGTTGGTCTTGGATCAATAGCTGATAGTAATTGGTGGTGATTTCGGATTGAGGAGCCATGATTAACCATTGTTCCACCGCTGGGATAGCTTTTGTTGTACATCAAAAAAATCATCCCACGGAATGTAGGGCTTTTGGCGCTCCTCCAGGTATTTGCTGAGGCGATCGCGGGCGAATACTACCGGGGCTTTCAGGCTCATATTCAAGTCCGTTACCGAATCGCCAATGGCGATCTGCTCTTGAGCCGGGTGTTGTGCCATCACCCGCACTTTAGACACAAGTTCTGTCTCTCCTTCAAACTCAGAGGTTACCTTTAGAAAATCCCCGGTAGTTTCCACATCAACAGCATAAATAGCTGCTACCCGCTCAAGTAAGGATTTTTTCCCCGTGCTTCCCTGACTGAGAACCGTTTCCACCATGCAGCGCAAACCACCGGAAACGACAATGAAAGGGACATTTTGAGTATCAAGAAAGTCTAACAATTGCTCTAAACCAGGCCGAATCGGTTTGGATTGAGCGTAGGCAATAATGTCAGGATAGCTAGCTGAAGGAATTGACTCTAACATCTGGCGCACACCTTCCCTCAGAGTCAGCTTCATACTGTACAGCTGGGGCATAATTTGGGCGGACAACTCGGGAGCAAAGTGTTTGAGCATGCCCACAAAGGTTTCAACGGCGGTAATGGTACCGTCGAAGTCGCAGAATACAACTCGATTCACAATGGTATTTAGTCTAAGAGTGCTCAGTCCTGAGTAAGAACTGTGGCTGTTGACGATATGTTCACGATAAATAGTATTACTATATGCATTACTATAGTAGTGATCAAAAATGTGAGGTACTTACGTCCTTGGAGTTAATGGAAGTAAGTATTACGGAGTAAAGATTACGGAGTAGGGTAAAGAAACCAGAGTGTACCTCATAATTATGATAAACACTATCTTGTCATTACCCCATAACCCGATTACCCGATTACCTCCGAGATGAATGTATGGCTTCAAAAAATGCTTTAACGCCAGCAGCAGGACCATCGGGATGATCCATAATGCCAGTTCCAGCATTAAGAATGACCTGTTGTCCGTAATCTGCTACAACCTTAGGGACAATCCCAGCATGAATGCCAGCGGAGGGCACAGGAAATACATTACGCGATCGCAAACTATCTCGAATTCGCTTTTCCTCCTCTGGGTCAAAGGGTAAACTACCATAATGGGCGGGATATAGCACCGCATCTGCCCCACCATGAGCCATCAGGGTTCCCAACACCACTGAGTAAGCCATCCCGTGGTTTGGGGCTCCACAGAGTGCTCCTGCTAAGGCGGGATGGGCAAAAATAGGCACATTAATCTCTGGATCAGCAGCTAGGGCTTCTAGGACAGAGAAACCGTAGGTCAAGACATTCAGCAGCAGGGCATTTGCCCCTTCCTTTACCAACGTATGAGCTTTATCAAGCAATTTGTCAGCCGAACCAGTTACATTAATGGCATAGAGTACAGTGCGCCCAGTTTGCTGTTTTATTTCATCAAGTACCTTACGGCAGACTTCTAGACGTTTCAGGGTTGGTGCTATCTCCAAATCCCCCAGAATCTCATCATCTTTAATAATGTCAAGTCCAGCTCCAGCAACCTCTTGTAAAATCTTCCCATGGTCTTCCGCTGAGAGTCCCAAGGCTGGCTTAAAAATTGCCATAATCAGGGGACGGTCAACTACTCCTAGTCTTTCCCGAATCCCGGTAATTCCGAATTTGGGATGCCTACCGTAGTGTTCTGGCAAGCGCACTGCCATGACTTTAGCTGGTCCTGCCATGGAGTATTTGCCAAAAATCATGGTTAGTAGAGTAGGGATATCGTTTTCCACATTAGCTTCGGGAAAACGGATGGTAGCCAAACCAGAACCATCAGGGTTAATGACACCTTGAACAACAGTACCAAGATGGGAGCGAAACACATTTTCGAGATGGGCAAAACGAGCATTCCAGGTGCCTGCGGTTTGCCCAACAGCAATCACTTTCGCTTGTTTTTCGACATCAACACCGCGAGGAAAGCGGTAGTCAACTTCAATGGACATATTCAATAAGTTATGAACTGGAATATTCTCAAACAGCTACTACCGGCTTCATCCGAATTTCCGTACCCGTGTATTCCGGAACCCAGCCTTCAGTAGTGATAAAGTAGCGCACAGCTTTAACCCGTCGTGATGGTGTCAGATAAAACCAATGTTCAGTATTCGCTGGCACATTAATGTACTCCTCAGGCTGCACAGTCAACTCCATTTGGCTGCCATCAGGACGTACAAACCCAAAAACCCCTTCTCCAGCAATTATGTAGCGCACTTCATCGTCAGTATGGTAGTGACAATCCTTAAATTTGGAAAGGAGGGCATCAAGATTAGGTATGTCTGGATACAGTACGATTAAGTCACGGGATTGATAGCCAGCGGTTTCCTTAAGTTGTTCAAAGTAGCTATCTAAAGCTTTAAGTACTGTATCCTTTTCAATATCACTAAGGGTGTCTTGCTCTAGAAGGCTGTGAATTTCTGGGTTGTCCCCTACAGACCAGTGATTTAGCTGAACCTTCAGAGGTGCTAATTCTCCGGCAATATCACTTAGCTCGGTATAGGTTGTACCATCTTCAAGTCGTAAAACCGCCATCATGTCCCTCCTGTTGGCTGTTCGATCTCCAAAGCCCCACATTATAATATTAAGCATTGCTCTAGGTCAACCTACACCAGCCATCCAAACAGTATTATTAGGTATCAAAAGGCATAAAACGCTTCCAGAAAGGCTGTTTTAGAATAAAGTCCGCCCACTTTTCCTCAGAAAGGTTAACATAAATTAATATAAGAAGCTAAATTCTATATTTGCCACATCCTCGAATCTATGGAGGTAACAACGAGTGAATAAAAAGTGGAGAAACGCAGGGCTATATGCACTCCTAGCCATAGTGGTGATCGCCCTTGGTACAGCATTTTTGGACAAACCGTCCCCAAGTCGAGATACGTGGCGGTACGACGAGCTGATTAGCAAAGTCGAGAGCGGCAAGGTGGAAACCGTTAGAATCAGTGCTGACCGCAGTAAAGCGATCGCGATCGCTCAAGATGGTCGTCAGGTAGAGGTCAATCTCCCCAATGACCCACAACTAATCAACCTTCTGAATAATAACGGTGTAGATATTTCAGTTCTACCCCAGAGTGATGAAGGCTTCTGGTTCAAGACCTTAAGCAGTTTCTTCTTCCCGATTCTGCTCTTGGTGGGATTGTTTCTATTACTGCGGCGTGCCCAGAATGGTCCAGGTTCTCAAGCCATGAACTTTGGCAAGTCCAAAGCTAGAGTCCAAATGGAACCCCAAACTCAGGTAACCTTTGGGGATGTGGCAGGTATTGAGCAAGCCAAGCTAGAACTTAACGAAGTAGTAGACTTCCTCAAAAATGCTGACCGCTTCACTGCTATTGGGGCTAAAATTCCCAAGGGAGTCCTGCTCGTGGGACCTCCAGGAACCGGTAAAACTCTCTTAGCTCGTGCAGTAGCTGGGGAAGCAGGTGTTCCGTTTTTCTCCATCTCTGGTTCTGAGTTTGTCGAGATGTTCGTAGGGGTTGGTGCTTCTCGGGTGCGAGACCTATTTGAGCAAGCCAAGAACAATGCTCCATGTATTGTATTTATTGATGAAATCGATGCTGTGGGGCGTCAGCGGGGTGCCGGTTTAGGCGGTGGTAATGATGAACGGGAGCAAACCCTTAACCAGTTACTGACTGAAATGGATGGGTTTGAAGGTAATACCGGTATTATCATTATTGCTGCTACCAACCGCCCAGATGTTCTTGATGCTGCCCTACTACGCCCTGGTCGTTTTGATCGACAGGTAGTAGTAGACCGTCCTGATTATTCCGGACGTTTGGAAATTCTCAACGTTCATGCTCGTGGGAAAACCCTGGCCAAAGATGTGGATCTCGAGAAGATTGCCCGTCGGACCCCTGGTTTCACCGGAGCAGATTTATCCAACTTGCTCAATGAAGCAGCAATTTTGGCAGCCCGTCGCAACTTAACCGAAATCTCTATGGATGAGGTGAATGATGCCATTGACCGGGTGCTTGCAGGGCCAGAGAAGAAAGACCGGGTAATGAGCGAGAAACGCAAAACCCTAGTAGCGTTTCACGAAGCAGGTCACGCCCTTGTGGGTGCCTTAATGCCCGATTATGACCCAGTGCAGAAAATTAGCATTATTCCTCGGGGTCGTGCTGGTGGTTTGACTTGGTTCACCCCTAGCGAAGACCGGATGGATTCAGGCATGTTTTCCCGTTCTTACCTGCAAAATCAGATGGCAGTGGCCTTAGGTGGTCGGATTGCTGAAGAAATTATCTTCGGTGAAGAAGAAGTGACCACAGGTGCTTCCAATGACTTGCAACAGGTGACTCGGGTGGCACGGCAGATGGTGATGCGCTATGGTATGAGCGATCGCCTTGGCCCAGTAGCCCTAGGACGGCAGAATGGCAGTATGTTCCTAGGTCGGGATATTGCCTCAGACCGGGATTTCTCAGATGCCACAGCATCAACCATTGATGAAGAAGTTCGCAAGCTAGTTGATGAAGCCTACGAACGGGCTAAGAATGTAATTCTTGGCAATAAGCACATCCTCGATAAGCTTGCTGAAATGCTGATTGATAAAGAAACCGTAGATGCTGAGGAACTCCAAGAGATTCTAAGCACTAACGATGTCAAGATGGCTGCGATCGCTCTTTAACACAAGGCGATTTGGGCAATCACCTAGGTAAATACAATGGTGAATACAATAGCCTCTAGCTATTAATCATCCGTAACAGGATACCGTAACAGGACAGTGTAACTAAGCACTGTCCTGTATTATTTTGAGATTAAATCTTAAACAAGCATAACGATATAACTATTCCTGTTAAAAATTCCATAAGCTAATCTCAATAATCTTGAATTCTATAGATTACCCACTTGTGAATCAATCCCAAGGAGGGCGATCCTATAATCCGACTGATTTTATTTGTGATAGTATAATCAAACCAAAGCTAGGGGTGCCTGAGCAACCAGGCTGAGATTACACCCTTAGAACCTGAGTCCGGTTAATACCGGCGGAGGGAAGCTGTCATCGAGGAAATTAAATATGCGTATTGAATGGGTTGCCAAGCGCCGTGGTCAGAGCAATGTGACTCAAATGTACTATGCTCGCCAGGGTCTTCTGACAGAAGAGATGCACTACGTAGCCCAGCGGGAAAACCTTCCCGTTGAGCTGATCAAAGATGAAGTGGCACGGGGGCGAATGATTATCCCCGCCAATATCAACCACACTAACCTAGAGCCAATGTGTATTGGTATCGCCTCCAAATGTAAGGTGAATGCCAATATCGGTGCCTCCCCCAACTCTTCTAATCTTGATGAAGAGCTAGAGAAGGTTAACTTGGCCGTGAAGTACGGGGCCGATACCGTAATGGACTTGTCTACAGGTGGTGGCAACTTGGATGAGATTCGTTCCGCCATCATTAATGCCTCACCTGTACCCATTGGCACGGTACCAGTTTACCAAACCTTAGAGAGTGTCCACGGCAAGGTGGAAAACCTTACTGCCGATGACTTTCTCCACATCATTGAGAAGCACGCTCAGCAAGGAGTTGACTATCAAACCATCCACGCTGGCATCTTAATCGAACATCTGCCTTTGGTCAGAAACCGACTAACCGGCATTGTTTCTCGTGGTGGTGGTATCCTCGCCAAGTGGATGCTCCATCACCACAAGCAAAATCCCCTCTATACCCACTTTGACGACATTATCGAGATTTTCAAGAAATACGATGTCTCCTTTAGCTTAGGGGATTCTCTGCGTCCTGGCTGCACCCATGATGCATCTGATCAAGCCCAGTTAGCAGAATTGAAAACATTGGGGCAGTTGACTCGTCGTGCTTGGGAACATGATGTACAGGTGATGGTAGAAGGACCTGGTCATGTGCCAATGGATCAAATTGAGTTCAATGTCAAAAAGCAGATGGAAGAGTGTTCAGAAGCACCTTTCTATGTTCTAGGACCACTCGTGACAGACATTGCGCCTGGATATGACCATATCACCTCTGCCATTGGTGCAGCTTTGGCTGGCTGGTACGGTACCGCCATGCTTTGCTATGTAACCCCGAAAGAACATTTGGGACTGCCCGATGCTGAGGATGTGCGCAATGGCTTGATTGCCTACAAAATTGCTGCTCATGCGGCGGATATTGCCAGGCATCGTCCAGGAGCACGGGATCGGGATGATCAACTCTCCATTGCTCGCTACAACTTCGATTGGAACCGCCAGTTTGAACTTTCCCTTGACCCCGAACGAGCTCGGGAATACCATGATGAAACCCTGCCAGCAGATATCTATAAGACAGCAGAGTTTTGTTCGATGTGTGGACCAAAGTTCTGCCCGATGCAAACTAAAGTTGATGCTGATGCCTTGACTGAACTAGAGAAGTTCTTGGCGAAAGAACCTGCCCATCAACGTTAATTCAATCATAAATCAACTAAACCTTTTAAAAACCCGGTTTCTTAGCAGAAGCCGGGTTTTTTTTGACTTTTACTGCCACTTACCTATTAGAGCGCTACGGGCTGGGAATCGGGAATCGGGAATCGGGAATCGGGAATCGGGAATCGGGAATAGGAAATACCAAATAGGAAATAGGGAATACGCAATAAGGAATACGCAATTGGGAATAGGGAATAGGCAAGAAGCAATAGAAAAGCCAGGGTAAACGCATCTTATTTGATATAAATGGTAACAGCAAAAAAAATGATTAACTCAATTTTTTGTTAAATTCGAATAAATCCCATCCTAAAAGCAGTTTTTTTTGTTCAAAGTCAACAAATTTTCCGCTGACTTTAAACAAGAATCAAAGTCGGATTTCCCTACGAAACCAGAATGTAGAGTACTCTCAAATCAACCAAGGATAACACAGCCAATATAGCAGAAGTCAGAAGTCAGAAGTCAGAAGTCAGAAGTCAGAAGTCAAACTCTTGCGCTTACTTAGGTTTGAGACTTTTGTCATGTCCGCGCCTGCCCTGGCGACTGCTATAATTGAGAATAAGTGGCGCTTATTGAGAATAAACCGGGTAATTCTAGATTTTTGATACTATTGTTTAATTTTTAACTGTTAATTTTGATACAAATTTAGAGGCGTTTACCCTGGAATTATGCCATAGGCAATCAACCCAAACCCCAAGCTGACAATAATGACAAAACCCAAGCTCCTGGTTTGGTTTTTTTCTACCCAGCTTCTCCTTGAGCAAAGGCTAGTTCCTAGAATCAGGATTAGTGCATTGAAAAGCCGACAGAGTGCCCAGGTAAATGGAAGTGACGCACTCCCACCGCTAAGCTGGCGCTATAGCGTGGGCTTCTTCATCCGTTCGCCAAAGGCTAGGCCATAGGCCAAAGACTGAGAAGCGATCGAGTGTCCGTGCCGTCCCTTAGGATAGACACGATTTGCTTCGTGGTACTATTGTCCATATCGCCAGATACGACTAGCTTCCCACTACGCCGTTTTATACTTGGGAAAACGCCCAGCCCAAGTCGTTTGAGGTTGATTGCGGCATTCACATCCCGGTCAACCAAAACCTTTTCAACCGGATCGTAATACTTTCTGATTGAGCAATCGGTAAATATAACTTCGTTCCGATAACTCAGAATCATTGATGAATACGCCGGTTTTTGTTTGATAACCACTGCTCCAGCTTTTGAGGCTATGTAGTCCAGTGTGGTTATAAATTCACCAAACGCCGCGTCTAACCAAGACTTGTTCAGCCCAGACTTAGCCGATTGGCCGTTAGGCAAATACGTCCCATCAGCGGCTTTGTTGGGTTTATTTCGTTTTGTCAGTCCCTTGATATTTAGCAACTCTAGGAAAAACACTTTCTTGCCGGTTTTCACCAGCAAGTGAGCCAGGTTGTAACGGTGATTCTGGCGCTGCCTAGCAATGCGTTGATGTATTCGAGATTCACGCAATGCTAGCTGGCGACGGGCTTTAGAACCTTTACGTTTCGATGATTTCTTAGCAGAGACGGCCTTGAGTTTTGGTAAAGACTTACGCAGCGGTTTAGCTGATTTGTATTTGGTATTTTCAGATGTGGCAATGTAGTCATCGCCCTCTAGCACTGCGTCAAGACCGATTGAGTTATCCCAAGTGGGGACAATCTGATCAGGCGTCAACTTAGGCACCGTAGGATCTGCTACGGTCAGGTTGATATACCAACCATCGGCTTTTTTAGTCAAGCTAACACGTTTGACAACGGCACCATCCGGCATTGGTCGGTGCATCCGAACCTTCACCATTCCGAGCTTGGGAAGCTTGATATAGAGCCAGTTTTTGCGGACAAGATGAATCCACCTTGGTTTGACCATTGCGAACACCATCGTCCGGTAGCTGGATTGGTTCTTAAACCGTGGCTTACCGCTACGCAAGCCATTGGAATCACCCGATATATAACGCTTGAAAGCATCGTCAGCCCGTTTGCAGACATCCTGCAAAACGGTTGAATCTAATCGGGTGAAGTCCAACAGCTCACCGCTATGAAACACCTTGATCAGATCTGTTTTGAGTCCAGGCAATTGTGACTGTTGACCGTATCTAGTCGGCTGATCTCTGAGCTCAGGTAACGGGCAAACTAACGGACAAGCGTTGACTTTGGTTCTATTGTTGTCCCACCAATCGAAACGATCTCCGAGCTGGCGGTTATACCAATAGCGACACACTCGAAGCCAATAATTAGCCTCAAGTTTTTGCTTAGTGTTTAAGTAAGCTCGATACTGAAGCGTTGATTTCATAGCGGCCGATCCGACCATTACTGCGGGGCTTAGTGTTATTATAGCACCAGCACAGGAATTAGTGTCAACCCATGCCTAAAGATGATATCCACCGTGCTAGAGGCGTTTCAAACTTGAAAGCTCCTCAACGTGTTAGTCCCAAAATACCGGCGTAAAGTCTTCACAGGGGTGATGCTAACCCGCGTAGAATCAATATTTTCAGAACTGATGTCTAAGTGGGAAGGTAGTTTGGTCGAGTTCAATGGTGAAGCGGATCACGTTCATTTATTGATCCAATACAATCCCCAGACTCAGCTGAGCAAACTAATCAATAATCTCAAGACCGTTTCCAGTCGATACCTACGGAAATAATTTCCCGATCAAGTGAATAAGTATTACTCGAAAAAAGTGTTCTGGACTGGCGGCTACTTCATTGCTAGTTGTGGAGGGGTTACCGTTGAACAACTCAAAGAATACGTTCAGAGTCAGGACAGACCTGACTGATGTTGGGTGATGGGGCATCGAACCCCATCACCCAACCTGGCTTTCATCCCACGCTAAGCTGTGGCTTAAGCGTGGGAATTCCCGCCGAGCTAGTTAAATTACGATTATCGGCGACAACATCAATTAAGCGGTCAGCAGCCAGAGTATGAAAGGCATTTATCACACCAGCAAAAAAAAGTGATACGCCGATGATAGGAACGATTGGGTCTTTGGTGATACTATAGTTTGTGAAGGCTAAGCAAACCGTAAAAACAGCCGTACAGACAGCACTCCACTCCAGGAGTGTGTGTACAAAACTTCCGGAAAAGACCGAGTGCATGGCATCATTAACTTCATGGGGTTCCCATTCAGAGGCTGCCGAGAGGTCAAACAGTTCCTGATGGGTACTAAAATCAACCCCTAATTGATGCAGAATATAGGGTAAAATGCAGATAAAAATGACTGTCCAAACAAATGGTTTGGGCAACCTAGTTTTGCCGAAAAGCCTGGCTTTTATCATAGTTTTTATTCCATAGTTTTCATTCCCAATATGGCTTTCGGTTTGATGAGTGATCAAGATGAGGAAGGTCTTTAGGTAAGACTTGGCTAAATCATGCCACCAATAGGCAATACCAAGTACAGTTCTAGTGCCAGAGTCTATTGACTCAGTGATGGAATACCCTAGAGCTGTTCATTATGGGTTAGAATCATTGAACAACATGGACTTCTGTGATGCCAGTTAGATATACCAGTTACATATAGAGTTCCCGACTAGTCCGACCCAAATAACGGCGTTGTAATTGTAGCGGGATGATTTATGGAGATCGGGAAGAGACGGGAAGTGGGGGAAGATACTGCAAGAAGGGGAAGTAACCTGTGAGGCATATAATCTGAATTAGCACTATGAATTAGCACTATGAATTAGCACTATTAATGCTACAAATGATTTGATTTCTTTGATTGAATTGGTAAGGGGGCAGGGGTACTCAGGAGTAAGGGAAAGGACTTTGTAGTTTTTCTCCCTTACTCAAAAATCGACAATTTAAGTGCGCGACATCGTCAATTAATCCGTATCCACTGGGAAAACGTAGCCCCTTGACCACAATATTTATTTTCCTCATCAATGAGATTCCAGACGATAACATCTGAAATCTGGAACCGTTTACCAGTGCTAGAAATGCGGACACCTTGATAGTTGCTAATATAGCCCTGGGTTGTCACTTGGTTAAGCAGGCGTAAGCGCTCCTCCCTTTCCATCGGCTCAGCTGAATATTTCGAAGGCATTCGGGTAAATTGGTTCCAATCCATTTCCCACAATTCTAAAGCTTTCCGATTGCCATAGTTGTAAATGGGGTCTGATTCAGTGTTGTGAGAGAGGACCGCAAAGGGAGCTTCAAATAGTGCCTGTGCAATTTCCATAGGTGAGCCACTGGTATCGATTAGCCTCTGACAAAATTCATCCCACGCTCACGCTACGCTTTGAGACGTGGGATGAATTTTGTGCAGGGTCTTTGTTGCTCATCTCAGGAGTGTCTTGGTTTTCAATGTACTTTTTAAGAGTAGAAATAGTAACGCCACCACAACTAGCAATAAAGTAAGAACTATTCCACTTGTGCAGGTTTGTTGTAGTAGATTCTGGCTAGTTGTTCACCAAATTCTACTCTTATTTTTCGGCTTGAGACACTCTTCAATGAGTTAACCAGTTTACTCAGGTGAATGTCAGGGTGATACTGGAGAAGCAGGTGAACATGGTCTTTTTCCCCATCAAGGCTAACAAGCGATCATTGTTGTTGTTGAAGTAAGTTTTCAAAAATTTCATGTAAACGGCTAATCATCTCACCAGTAAAGACTTTGCGACGATACTTGGTCGTCAAGACGAGATGAGCTTTAAGGTCACAGACAGACCGACCCTTGGATAAAAAGTCATTCTTCATAAACTACCTGCTGTTGTCTGCTATAATCAGTTTAGCTTAAAAGTTAACACCAATGAAATACACGTATCAATATCGACTATATCCAGAGACTCAACAAACACTCACACTGAACGAGTGGCTGCGAGTTGGTCGATATTGGTATAACCGGATGTTG
>NZ_JAAHFV010000549.1:0-2815 GCF_010672755.1 Moorena sp. SIO1F2 | reverse complement strand
TTGAAAGCTGTCAGAACTCCTTCGTTGTGCATAATAGCTCCATTATAAGGAATGGCATCTGCATCTCCCCATCTCCCCATCTCCCCATCTCCCCACCCTCCCGACACTTTTATAATGGGTATTCAACCGGACTTGATATTATTTGTGATTGGGGTTATGCGATCGCATATCCAGTATGTTGACGTAAATGGGGAGGATGAAAGGCGAGGACAATATGATCCTTTGGCACACCCGCCGCAACTAGTTCATCGGTAATGCCGTCTTCGATGCCATCATAATGAATCCAGAGTTTGCTCTGACGAATTTCAACATGGGTGACAACGCCATGGACTCTTTTTTTGCCGTTCCATCCTTCATTAAACAGTAGGAAATGAGTACGATCGGCATCAATAATGACATACTGCTTAATATCACCATAACTGTATGGGATTGCCGCATAGTCTTTGAGAATTTTTTCGACGGTATCTTGGTATAATTTTACGGTATCCATTGTAAAATATCCTGGGTATTTGGTTCAAAAACAATAATTACCATAGTCAAATACCAGGTGTTGCTGAATTAGGGTATGATTTTGGCAAGTAGCCTACGCATTATCACCACGTATTATATATAATAGCGGGTTATAGCCTAATCAGGTACACAATATTTTTTCCTTGTTGCCTACTCCCTACTCCCTACTCCCTACTCCCTACTCCCTACTCCCTACTCCCTCAATTAAAAACTGTTCTAATGCAATTAGAAGATTACTTTGATTTTTTAGCACCCGATGATATTCGGATTAAAGGAACACGCATTGGGATAGAACATATTCTCTATCAATATATCCATCGTGCCCAGACACCAGAAGCGATTGCCGAACGCTATAGGACGGTAACACTAGAACAGGTTTATGCCACAATTTTATACTATTTACACAACCAAGTTTCCGTGAGCGCTTATATTGCTGACTGGTTGGCGTGGAGTCATCAAATGCGCGAGCAACAGCGTAAAAATCCCCCTCCTTTTCTTGAAAAAATCCGACAGTTTAAAGCTGAAAAAGAGGCTGCCTATCAAAACCATACTAAAACAATAGAGGCTAGTTAGATTAATATCAAGACCAAATTAGTTTTATGCCTCTACTTTAAATCTTGAACACACTAATGTTATCAAACTCCCCTCTTCTGAATTAACTACTCCCTATTCCCTGCTCCCTGCTCCCTATTCCCGACTCCCGACTCCCGACTCCCGACTCCCGACTCCCGACTCCCGACTCCCGACTCCCTAACAATTCCCTTACCTATGACACAAGAACTTATAGACCTCAAAACTAGCATTGTAGAAGGACGATACGCAGATGCTTTAGCAATTGTCGATGAATTAGAAGGGATGAGTAAACAGGCAATTTTGCGTAATATTGATTCGTTCCTAGTTAGGCTATTTATCCAGTTAATAAAAAATCAAGTAGAGCAGCGTTTAACCAATTCTTGGGCAGCTTCCATTGCTAGTTCAATTCTGGAAATTAAAAAGCTGAATATTAAAGATAATAAAACCTCCTATTATATTAAGCCTGATCAATGGCAGCCCAGATTAGAGGAAGCACTATAATCAGCGATCGCTCCTGCTAGTCTGGAAGTTTTCAATGGAGAGTTAAGGCGGTCTCAACTTTCCCAGAGGCTGGATAAACCACAGCTAATTTTGACTGCCAATAGTTTACTTAGTCTGACTTACCGCTATTCAGCTAAAGAACTGCCAGCAGTTTTAGATGATTATTTAACTGGATCTAACGTATTTGTTCTGCTAAATAAAGAGTCTGTAAGAGGGAACAGCGGATCTGGGAACAGGGAATAGTGGGAAGAGGCCGCATTCAGAACATTTTGTTAGTTGAAGATCATAATGTTACTTGTACAGCATTAATTTTAGTAGATGTAGGGTGGGCAGTGCTTACCTTTAGGATAGTCAGCTTTTCAATTGGTCTGATGCACTGCCCACAAGAAAATTAATGTTATAGCGTTTATTCCATGTATGAGGTACACTGCTCAACCTCAAAGTCCCCCTTTTTAAGGGGGATTTAGGGGGATCCCTTTGTAGCTTATGAGTCCTAGAAACGCTATATGTAAGCATTCAGCTATAAGCAGTTAGCCGTCAGCTAATCAACGGGAGATAGTAAACAAGCTGGTGGATGCTGATACGACTGGTTGGAAATCCCTGCTCGTTTTACTAATCCGACTCCATGCAGTTAAAGCGCCTGATAGCTGATAACTGATAGCTGATAGATGACGGCTGAATACTTGCAATTTTATAGTTAATTTACTTACATAACTTTGTAGATAATTGCTCCAGTATCGGGGTGATTATCTACCATCAATACCTCTTGGGTACACATAGTATTAAGCATTTCTTTGATCTCTTCAACTGGCTTTCCTGTAGCAAGTACGCAATCAGCTACAGATATGTTACCACCATTATCCTTTGCGACTTGAAGGATAAGTTGGGTGTCATTCTTGACCTTTTGGTTATCGGCACTTGGAGCAATTACATCTGCGACGTTGACAACAACCTGCTGAGTGACCTGGTTGTTTTGGTCTGCGCCGCCATAGAGCATCCTATACTTAAGATTTTTCTCTTCAACCATTCCTGGTATCAGAGCTAAATCTACAAGTTGCCCAAGTCCAAAAAAACCCCATGTAAATAACCAGATTATTCCACTAATGTACTTACCAGTGTAAAAACGGTGGGCGCCGGAAAAACTGAAATAGCTTACCTTTTATGGTGTACCTGTTTATTAGGTTTTTCCGGCGCCCACCGTTTTTACAGATCTTAGCACACGTCTGAACTC
>NZ_JAAHFV010000548.1:0-2835 GCF_010672755.1 Moorena sp. SIO1F2 | reverse complement strand
TAAATTAGCCATGATAGCACGCTTACATTAGGTACTAAGCACGCTTACACCCTTAACTATTAACCATTAACCATTAACCATTAAACCAACACCTAACCCCTAACCCCTAACAATTAACCTGCAAGTTAATTGTTCGAGCAGCTTAGGAGTAAAGCACCGAAGCGAGACAATTGACGGACTACGATCGGTGAAATTTTGGCAAAAGTTCTTCATCGTAAAAGGTTTAAGGTTAGACAATTATAAGCTTGAAGGTTGTATACAAGCGGTCCGGTGCCGTAGTCTAGGTTAAAAGCATGAACTTGCTTGAGTCTCGACTTTAAAACCTATCATATTCAACTTCAACCTTCTTGAGTGCAACCTCAAACCCTACCCTTCATGAGCGATCAAACGGCCCCTTTCCCAGCAGAAGTCTCTAACACAGTTGCCGAACTCCAGCGCCAGCTAAAGTCTAGTTCTGAAAAAAAACAACAGGCTTTGATTCAGGAACTTGCCAGCACTGGCACTGCCGGGTTAGACGTGTTAATGGAATTTTTACAGGAGCAACGTGCCAACCCGACTATCCTCAGTGCTGGTTTTGCCTATCAAGCCCTCCATCAAGCCAATATCCCCAAAACCAATGAATTTCTGCAAACCTATTTTCCTACTGGGGTTGTACCCCTACGTTCTGAAGCAGGCATTGATTACACACCCGTGCAACAGCTGCTAGTTAAACAAGACTTTCTCGCAGCTGACCGTCTTACTCTCGAAAAACTCTGTGAGTTAGCAGGAGCTGCTGCTCTACAGAGAAGATGGCTGTATTTTTCGGAAGTAGACAATTTCCCGATTACGGATTTGCAAACTATTGATATCTTGTGGCTTATTCACTCTCAAGGCAAATTTGGATTTTCTGTGCAGCGGGAGCTTTGGTTGTCTTTGGGCAAGAACTGGGAAAAACTTTGGCCAAAAATTGGTTGGAAAACTGGCAATCGCTGGACCCGATATCCCCATGAGTTTATCTGGGATCTCAATGCACCAAAAGGTCATTTGCCTCTTTCCAATCAGCTCAGAGGTGTTCGGGTATTTTCCTCTTTGCTTTCTCATCCAGCTTGGTCTAGTCGGACATCACTCCCATAAGCGGTCAGGAAGGAAAAAAACACAAAAATGCTTCTGATACCGAAAAATTTGGCATTATTTAAGCATTTATTTTCCTGAGAATTTGTTTACTTCACTACTCTATCTGGGAACCTTAAGTGTTGTGGGTAGCACTACAGTCGCCAGTGGACTGTGGTGCTACCAAAGGTAACCATGGGGAATGGGTTGGTTATGGGAAAAGAAAATCAACTTTTTTGTACTCTGGATGGTTTGAATCCTAAAGAACGGGAAAAAAAACGACTGAAAACTCTTCGGGATTTAGGTCTACTCGAAGCAGAAACAGTACCAGTTTTCGACGAGGCAACTCAGACTACTGCCCGATTTTTAGATGTGCCTATCTGCATTTTGGGCTTTATGGTACAAATGCAACAGCACATCAAATCAGCTGTGGGATTATCTAGAATCGGGCTAATGAATCGAGTGGCACAGTCCCGTCAGTTGCCCCGTAGTGAATGCTTTTGTAGCTATGTAGTAGATAGTCATCAAATGTTGGCGATTAATGATACAGTCACCAACCCTGTCTTTGCTAGTAGTGTACTGGTTCACCACTACGGTATCCGTTCTTACTTAGGTGCACCACTGTTAACTGCTGATGGAGAGTGTTTAGGTACCCTAGCAGTTATGGATTTAGTACCTCGCAATTTTACCACCAAAGATTATGAGTTTTTGGCAATTACGGCTCGTTGGAGTCTCAGTGAATTTGAGCGGAATCATTTTTTGAAAAAAGAGCGTGACCGCTTTGTTCACTGGCTACCCAACTCTTCAACAGAGCCTCAGCACTCTCAGGAATTCGAGTCTGATCCGGAAACTTCTAGCCCTAGGAATCTCTCTCTAGATGGGATAGCTGGTTTTAACTCAGTTCACACCATTAAGTACAAATTACTAACTCAGCTGACACAGGAATTGCGCACACCTCTAACATCGATTATGGGAATGGCTAGTGTATTAAGTCGCCAAGTTTATGGGTCTTTGACTGATAAACAAAAAGAATATCTAGAAATTGTTTATTGCAGTGGTCGTCAGCTGGTATTGATGGTTGATGAAATTCTTTGCTTGGGAATTTTTGAGGAAAACAGCGAACAACTAAATTTAACTGCTGTAGATATTGAAATGCTCTGTCAACAAGCAATTAACAATTTAGCACAGATAGCGCAGCAACATCAACAAAAGTTGCATCTATCTGTAGAGCCAGGTAATCGCATCTGGTTTCTGGATAAAGAAAAGGTGCGACAAATGCTATATTACCTTATATTCAGTGTGATTTACTCGGCTGAGGCAGGGGGTGAAGTACGCATCCATGTCTCTCGAAAAACTGATTTGGAGAGGGCTAATGTCGTGTCTTTGAAAATCGCGGTTTGGGTTTCTCACCCCTGGCTCGGAGATGGTCTACCTCAGATGTACGGACAAATTTCTGAGTTACCGTTACAATCCCCCTCAGCAGCAGCAGCGGTTGCTAATGCTTTAGAAACCCCATTCATTACTGAAGCACTGGGAATCAGTGAACTACCTTCGAGTTCTAACTTCCTCTGTGACAATCAGTTTTTATCCAGTTCTTTTGATCCAGAAACTACTAGTTGGGGTTCTGAATCGGAAAAAAGACCTCAGAATAGTGAATCTCGTGAAAGTTTAGGGCTATTACTAAGCTGCCATTTAGCTAAACGCCATAGAGGAAAAATTTCTGTTCAAGGTTTGCCAGAGTTAGGA
>NZ_JAAHFV010000547.1:0-2860 GCF_010672755.1 Moorena sp. SIO1F2 | reverse complement strand
TAATATTGGTAGTATCTTGCCAATTTCGAGGTAGTCCCTTCACCTTAAGCAAACGGGATAATTCGGCTTCCACCGCTGTTTGTAAGCGTACCCGATCTAGTCTATTCAAGTCAATTCCTTCTAAGCTTAGCTCTGGGATTTTAATAGTAATGTTCATATTAAGGAAAGGGAGTAGGGAGTAGGGAGTAGGGAGTAGGGAGTAGGGAGTAGGGAGTAGGGAGTAGGGAGTAGGGAGTAGGGAGTAGGGAGTAGGAGAGCCTGTTTACTTAATTACTATTAGAAACGCTATAGGATAACCGCTATAATAATTAGCCCCAATTCTCAAAACTTGCTTCTTGCCTGAACCGACGTTCAACACTTTTGCTATCCTAGCTTATCCTAACTCTATTAAATAACTCTGTCAAATAGAGCTATAATTTTTCACTTAATTTTTTAAAAAATACTGTTTTCGACAACAAAAATCCAATATCGTTTATTACCTACTCCCGATTCCCGATTCCCGATTCCCGATTCCCGATTCCCGATTCCCTGTTACCTACAAATCCAGACTTTATAATTATTAGTGTTACCAAAATTTAAATGATTAAGAAATATTACAATAATTTAAATAACTTGCATAAAGTAAATTTAAGTGTTTCAATGATTAATGAACACTAACGGACTAATTTTAAGGCGATGTACACCAATTTTATTGTTTCACCTTTTTTGAATCAATCTAGTGAACTAATTATTCCGGGTTCCCATGGATTTTATCCCTACCAAGAACCAATTAAACATACTTTGACTGGTTCTAAGCGGGCGATTTACATTACGATCAGGAATTTGCAGACTCTGGGCTATGCCACAGTCAGCGAGTGGAGTCCACTCCAACGGACTTACAATCCTGGGGAATACATTTGTATTTTGCAGCGCAATCTGATTCTGGATTAAGCTCATAACCTAGCTGGGGGGTCTTCCCCCTAGTGCCACAGTTAAGACTAGTTTATTGGTTGTGTACTATTCCTTGTTATGGGGGGGTAAGAGCCACCGAGGGGTTTAGCCTAAATTCCTCGTAAATAGAATTAATCAGTGGGTGATACATTGCCTTAAATTGGTTTACATTTGTAGTCATTGCCTTGAATTGGTTTACTTTTGTAGTCGTGGAAGTATTTTCCACGGCTATTTTTTTTGGTTTTGACTGTGGAAGCTGCTGTGGATAGTGTGGAATGTATTCTGGTGAAGGTGAGCATAGGTTAAGCATGGGTGAATGCCAGGAAAATAATTCACGGTATCTCAGTGCTGCAATGTTCTGGATGCGATGAAGCTTCGCTTCCGCTAAAAGCGATCGCGTTTGCAAGAATTAGCTCAAGAATTAGCACAAGATGAGTCGGTAGACCCAGAAGCGATCAGGCAAGGGGAAGCTGCCATGGCAGAAGCAGAAGCCAATCACCCCCGACCTGCGCTGAAATATCTTAGTGAATGCTTTAACTTATCCTTGTTTGAAGAAACAAGCTACGCATTCCCCCACCTCTCTAGGATGGAGGGGGTTAAGGAGCAACCCATTTAGTTATCGAAGTCGGGGACATTATTGTTATCTTGTCGTATTATCTTTTGTCTGCTAAAATATTAACTGTAATAGAGTTTGTTAGGAAGCGTAAAAACGTCAGCCAAAATCATAAGAACTGACAAGTGGCGACTTAATCCAACCCCCAATCAAAAAGCAGGGGTAGGGTGGGCAAATTCTATACATTTGACCATTTCAACAGTGATCATGTCCATTTGCCCACCCTACAAGATCAAGACCTTGAGGGGTAGGGTGGGCAAATAATCAGAATTTGACCATTTCAACAGTGATCATGTCCATTTGCCCACCCTACAAGATCAAGACCTTGAGGGGTAGGGTGGGCAAATTCTATACATTTGACAATTTCAACAGTGATCATGTCCATTTGCCCACCCTACAAGATATCCCCATCGGTGTTATTATTCAAGTATCCCCATTAAATCGTACTATTTACAGCAACAATGTCAAGGGAAAATATAGCAACCGTTGTTAAAATTATAGAATCTCTACCTGAGGCACAGCAGGAGCGAGTTATTGAGCATTTACGGGAATATATTGCTGATATTGAAGATGAATTACAGTGGGATGAATCTTTTCGGAAAACACAAACTAAGTTAGTAGAAGTAGCGAGACTTGCGAAACAACAAATTGCTCAAGGACAGGGGCAAGCAATGGATTATGATCAGTTATGAAGTCTGCTACCTTACCATCTTTTTGGTCAAACTATTATGATCTTCCTTTAGAAGTCCGTCAAGCAGCAAAAAAAGCTTATCAGTTATGGTCAAATAATCCTTTTCATCCTTCCCTACATTTTAAATGTATTAATCGTGATGAGGATATTTGGTCAGTTAGAATTACTAAAAACTATCGTGCTATTGGAATTTTGGAAAAGGATCAGGTTACATGGTTTTGGATCGGTAGTCATGATAAGTATGAGGCGTTTTTTGGATAAATTAGAGCTTAAGGAGTGGCGCTCGCTTTTGTCGGGTGGGCAAATTGGGAATAATTTATAATCAAAGACTAAAATTTTGTCCACCTATCTGACTACAAGATCAGCGTACGCACTGTAAGAGGTGTTTGGTGGGCAAATAATGAGAATTTGACCATTTCAACAGTGATCATGTCCATTTGCCCACCCTACAAGATTAGCGATCGCCTAAGCAACAGCAAAATCTGTGTATTGTCGCATTTTTGGCTCATGAAACGCTTCCCGAGTCCAGTTTCCTGGACTCGGGTTAGGATGTCCCCCACCTGGCGGGATTCAAAAAACTTCAGGGGTAGTGTGAGGGTATGCTTAATAAAGCCACTGACAAAGGA
>NZ_JAAHFV010000546.1:0-2869 GCF_010672755.1 Moorena sp. SIO1F2 | reverse complement strand
ACATTTGCTGGGGTTTTACCTCCAGAGAACCGCTGGTGGGTTGTGGGACTACCCCCTGAGGTAAAGTCAGTTGTACAGTTTCGGCGTATTCTACATTCCACTCCAACTTAACTTCTGCATCAAGGTCTTGATATAGTCACACTGAGCAAGTGAGTACATATCTTCTACAATGTGGTTGTTGGCAAAAGCGAAATCTAATTTTGAGAATTTATCTCTGTCCTGGGGCACATTTGAACATAGTAAAAATTTGACTTTTTTTCCATTAAAAAGACGTTCTGTTTTTTTCATTAAGTTCACATAATCATCAGTGCTGTAGAGATATTTTGCTCCTAGCAATTTTTTATAATCTCCCTGCCTAATGTGAACACCAACCAGAATGTCACAGGTTTTTTTTAGGTTACTTACGAGTTGGTTTATCGTTTGAGTATGTTGCTGTATTGGCGTAAAAAACTTCCTTATTGTTTCTGCATACTTCAAAAAGAGTACAGGATTTCTAAACCAATATCCATGAATAAATACTAAGTTGGTTTCACTAAAAAACTTTGCAAAGTTATCATTAAAAATTACAGCTTTGTGTACTCCAGTATCTCTTAAAATATTTATATTGGAGAACTTAAAATCTGTATAATCTTTAACCAATAAGCGGGTTGAATGGTAAACGAATCTATGAAAATTTCTTTTCAGTTTAAGACTATTGCCTTTAAGAAGTGATTTTTGGGCAGGGTATCGACAAAAAAAATCGTTATGGGTTCCCTCAAAAAAAACTGCATATTCATCAAAGGCAGGATTTATGACTTTGAAGTTGTATTCCATTGCAAAAGCCATAAAGTTGGCAAATAGCATCATTCTATTGCCTAATTGACCTGTTTTTCTAACAATTACGAACATGTTAATCCTCCGATAATATTAACAAACAATCAATTCTAGTTACTACTAGAGTTGGACATTGATAATTGCTACTAGCTAGTCTTAATTTGTTTGACCAACTTCATGCTGCATCTTGTGATATTTCCAAAGTTTACCGCGCTTTTCGAGTAACTCTTGATACTTTCCTTGCTCCACAATTCGCCCCTGTTCGAGAACGACTACCTTATCAGCTTTGGAAATGGTCGATAAGCGATGGGCAATGGTAATTACTGTCCGTCCTACAGCAAGTTTTTCTAAGGACTCCTGAATCAGGCGCTCAGACACAGAATCTAAGGCACTAGTTGCCTCATCTAAGATCAGAATCTCTGGTGCTCGCAGTAAAGCACGAGCAATTGCCAGCCGTTGACGTTGACCTCCAGATAATCGAACTCCCCGATCACCCAGTTGCGTGTCAAAACCTTCAGGCAAATCTAGGATGAAGTCTAATGCATTGGCAAGTTTTGCGGCTTCTCGAATTGCCAGGTCATCTGCCTGTTCTGAACCATAAGCAATGTTATTGCGAACAGAGGTGTTGAAAATAAATGTATCCTGACTAACAATAGCTAGTTTACGACGTACAGAGTTGATTTCAAACTCTTGTAAGTCAGTGCCATCAATGATAACTTTACCTGCGGTTGGGTCATAAAATCGGGGAATTAAGTCAGCAAGGGTTGTTTTACCTGAACCAGAAGCACCGACCAGGGCTGTTGTCTCTCCTTTGTTGATAGTTAAGGTAATATCGTGCAGCACTAGGTTAGAGGGATCGTAACCAAAGTCCACCGAAGCAAACTCAATCCCTCGCTGCAATCCTGAAAATTGCACGTTACCATTCTGCAAGTATGGTTTGTTGTCAGTTCTCAGCAGCTCTTTAATGTTATTCATTGGTCCGGTGAATTCCCCAAGACGCCCTCTGGCATTATTAATCAGACGTATAATCGGGATCAGACGAAACAAAACAAACAAGAAAGTGAGTAATGAAGCTGCCTGCATCTGTCCATTAGGAACGAAGATGGTAAATGCTACAATAATCATCCCGATCAGAATTGTGGTGGCTACGCTTTCCCCAATCGGTTCTATGGCATACCCAAATGAGGCAGATTTGATAGTGATGTTTGCAACGTTTTCGCTAGCGTTATAGAATCGTCTACGCTCAAATTCTTGACTTGCAAATGCCTTAACTGTGCGAATGCCATTGATAAACTCTACAGCAACTGATGTAAAGTTACTGCCTGCCTTTGAAACATCAAAACTTGTCTCTCGCACCCTTTTAACCAAGTTAGAAAGACCAACACTCATCAGGCTAAAGAGCATTAATGAGGCAATGGAAAGTTGCCAAGAAAGCAAGAACATTGATGTGACATAGACAACTAGAAGAGAAACTCTAGTCAACATAAAAGCTGTCACATCAAAAGCTTGATTAATTTTTTCTAGTTCGGTAGTTAGACTGTAAACTAGCGCTCCAGAACGACTATGAGAAAAGTAACCCAAACTCAGCCGTTGAAGTTGCTCAAATAGCTTCTTGCGCAGCCTATCTAACAAATTCATCTGAGTTATCATGCTGTACCTGCGTCCACCAAACATAAAGGCTGAACGCAACCAGGTTGTGATCAGAATTAGAGCAGATATCCGGTAAATTCTATCATTGAACGGTCTATTTACTCCAAGTACCGATATATCGAACCAGTTAATACCTGTCTGAATTGGGGTAGCATTAGGGTCGGTTAGATTTTGTAAAAAATTTAGGATAAACCCTAATCCAAATCCTTCAAATAGTGAAGCAATTATCGTTAAAACAATAGCAAAAAAAGCAGCTTGTTTAAGGAATTTAAATTCCCTTAATATGAAGTGGTTGTCTTGCCACAATTTAGTTGATTTTGTAAATCTGATTACAGAATCAATAAGCTTTATTTCAGCAATTCTATATAGAATACTCACTGGTTTTATTTAGACCTATTTTGATAGA
>NZ_JAAHFV010000545.1:0-2874 GCF_010672755.1 Moorena sp. SIO1F2 | reverse complement strand
GAATCGGGAATCGGGAATCGGGAATCGGGAATCGGGAATCGGGAATCGGGAATCGGGAATCGGGAATCGGGAATCGGGAATCGGGAATCGGGAATCGGGAATCGGGAATCGGGAATCGGGAATAGTAATAAGATTTGATTCTCTGTTGATGCACTAGCTCATGGGAAGCAGGGCTGTTTCATTCTCGTAAAACATAGATAGGGCTAATTTTACCCATCTCCCCATCTCCCCATCTCCCCATCTCCCCATCTCCCCATCTCCCCATCTCCCCACACCTCCCACACTTCCCACACTTCCCTCTCTTTCCCTACTCCCTACTCCCTACTCCCTACTCCCTACTCCCTACTCCCTACTCCCTTCAAACCTAATCACTCAACCACATGTAACCGTCGAGTAATCATAATCATCCCATCCCCCCGAATTAATATAGCTGAAATCCAGCGGTCTTCTGGTAACAGTGGGGCTCGGCCAACCTTAAAAATTCCCCCGGCAGCCAAAGATTCCAGGTCAATCTCCGTGGGATTAGTATAGCGCTTTGAGCTGACCGATTCTTCTATAGCTACTCCCAGCAGCAAATCATCTCCAAGGGGTTCGGTGACAATGGCATCAAAATTAAATCGCTGACCAATACGCACTTGTTCTGGTAATTTCACCGTTACCTTGGGAGGATTGGCTCCTGATGTGATTTGGGAACGCTCTGCCAAAATGGTTGAATTGACAATTTTTTGGTTTTCAAAGCGCTGACGCGATCGCAAAGTCGATTCAAATTTGGTCTTACTAGCATCCTGTTCGTTACTAGTAATATAAGTCACTGTTTCCGCCACAATCGCGTTACCCTCTTGCTGCCAATCCGTCAGTTCCGTGCGGTAATTCAACAAAGGGTAGCGCTGCCACAATTGAGTCAACGCTTCTGCCATCAACTGCCGACTTAAGCCATCGGAGTTAGTAAAATTAGCGCTATAGAATCCCAGCAACCCTTCAACATCCTTGCCATTAGCGAAGCGATCAATTTGGCTGAGGGTATCTTTAAGCTGAGGCGGTGCGGTTTCCGGACTATCTGCTTGGGCTTTCAGAGGAGAGCCGAGGGTCAACCCTGCCGTTAATAGTACAAATACTGACCAGTCCAAAGAAATAGACTTGACTTTAGTAGTAAAAGAGGATAGTCGTTGCAGTAAGGTTGCTGGATTGGTCATTGGTAACTGGTAACTGGTAATCGGTAACTGGTAACTGGTAACTGTTAATTAGTAACTAGTAACTGGTAATTAGTAATTGATCATCGATGATTGGAGAAAGGGTAATCCCTTGCACCAATCATACCAAATCTAGTTTGATAACCTATGTCTAGTCCAGACAGTCGTGATCTCGAGATTTTCATCGGTGGGCGTTCACCCTTAGCTTTGAAAAAGCGCGGGGTCGCACCACTGCTAGGGTTTTAGGAAGGATTTGTTCCCGATTCCCGATTCCCGATTCCCGATTCCCTATTGATGTAATGAGGTAGAAAGGATTTGTTCCGACTTCCCGATTCCCGACTCCCGACTCCCGATTCCCGATTCCCGATTCCCTACTCCCGATTCCCTACTCCGATTAACCCAAGTCAAACGTCCCTCACCCAATTGATCAAGGAGACCAATAGCCGTGTCTAAGTCACCCATTCGATTGCTGATTGCCGCTAGTGGTACGGGGGGACACATATTTCCCGCCCTCGCAGTAGCCCAACACTTACCCAATTACACTATTGAGTGGCTTGGTGTTCCTGACCGCATTGAAAATGAGTTGCTACCACCAGACTACCCCCTGCACACCATTGCCGTAGAAGGCTTTCAACAACGCTTCGGTCTTGGTACTCTAAGCATTGTTACCCGCCTGGTCAGTTCAATTTGGCAAGTGCGGCAACTGCTGAGAGAGGGTAAATTTGATGGTGTCTTCACCACTGGGGGTTACATCGCTGGACCTGCAATTATGGCAGCACGGTGGCAGGGTCTACCTACCATTATACATGAATCTAACGCCATTCCAGGAAAAGTAACCCGCTGGCTGAGTCCCTTTTGCAATACTGTAGCCCTAGGGTTTGAAGCCGCCTCCAAGTACCTACCCCGCATTAAAACTGTAACCGTTGGTACACCAGTGCGCGATAGTTTTCAACTGACTCAGGCCCTGGAACTCCCGATTCCACCAGAGGTACCCTTGATTGTGGTGGTTGGGGGTTCCCAAGGAGCAGTGGCAGTGAATAAACTAGTGCGCCAATGTGCTCCCGTCTGGTTTGAAGCTGGTGCTTGGATTGTTCATTTAACTGGAGAAAAAGACCCAGAGGCTGACACCCTGAGCCATCCTCAATACCTGTCTATGCCCTTTTATGACCAGATGGCACCATTACTGCAACGGGCAAACTTAGCCATTAGCCGTGCTGGTGCCGGAACCTTAACGGAGCTAGCTATAAGTGAAACACCAGCCATTCTGATTCCCTACCCTTATGCAGCAGAAGACCATCAAGCTTTCAATGCAGCTAGCTTTAAGGATTCTGGTGCTGCTTTAGTATTTCGTCAAGACCAGTTGACTCACGAAACGTTAGAACAGGAGGTGCTGGCTTTACTCAAGTCACCAACTAGGTTAGAAGATATGAAACAAAAAGCAGCTAGTCTTGCGATTAGGGATAGTGGAAAGCGTTTAGCCTCTCTAGTTCGTGAGTTAGTTGAACAATGAAATATTAAATGGGAAAGGGAGTAGGGAGCAGGGAATCGGGAATCGGGAATCGGGAGTAGGGAGTAGTGTAAAGATATCCGACTATTACCTATTCGCTATTCGCTAAAACCCCAAGGGCGTAAGTACCTCAGCTATTTGATAAGGGGCTATATGATCAGATTATAGCCCTTATCA
>NZ_JAAHFV010000544.1:0-2880 GCF_010672755.1 Moorena sp. SIO1F2 | reverse complement strand
CAATATCTTCGTCGAGCTGTACTGCTTTACAAAATTGTTTGTATTCCGCCAGACTAATTGTACCATTACCATTGCTATCCAAGATACTGAAGATAATGTTTGCTTTAGCACTATGAGCTTCTTGAAGTTCTGCTGAATTAGGAAAATTAGCAATCGATTTGTCGGCCACCTTCAGATACTCTTCCAATTCTACTTTTCCGTCACCATTGATATCGGCAGGCTGGAATAATTTCTGCCAAATTGCCGCATATTTGGCACTAATATCTTCAAATTCTGGCATTCCAGCTTTCCAACCTCGTAGCAAAGCCAGATTACGAGCGCATTGCTCTAAGTCGGCTTTTTCCACATATCCATTCTTATCTGCATCGTATACCCAAAAATTCTTGGTGTGTTTTTTGTTCAATAGTTCACTCAACATTTTTATACTTCCCTAGTAAAATCAAAATTTTGACAAGGGATATTTTATAAGATAATTAATTTATTTGAATTTAATTTAAACTTTATTTAACAAAAATTTTAATAATTTTATGCTGCTTGACTAGTTGACTAAGCTGTTGTGGAATTTAAATGCACAACAGCTTAATTCTGCTCTCTGCCTTCAGCATAGCTGCCGTTCAGTTCATCATCTCCTTCTCGACAAAATTGGTATAGACCTGACCCTCAAGAAAGGCTTGTGTCTCTAGGATTTTTTGATGGAAAGTCAGGGTGGTGGTGACTCCGGTAATGGCACACTCCCTTAAGGCTCGTTTCATGCGCTGAATGGCAGCATCACGGGTGGGACCCCAAACGATTAATTTGCCAATCAGAGAGTCGTAATAGGGGGGGATTTCGTAATCGGGGTAAACATGGGAATCCATGCGCACCCATGGTCCTCCTGGTGGTAGGTAAGCACTAATTCGTCCTGGTTGGGGACGGAAACTGTGGTCTGGGTCTTCGGCATTGATCCGACATTCGATGGCGTGACCTTTGAGAGTAACTTGGTCTTGGGTCAGGCTTAGTTTCTCCCCTTGAGCAATTTTAATTTGTTCGGCGATCAAGTCTAGACCGGTGATCATCTCGGTGACTGGGTGTTCTACCTGAATTCGGGTGTTCATTTCCATAAAGTAGAACTCACCAGAGGCATCTAAGAGAAACTCTACTGTGCCAACTCCAACGTAATTGATGGACTTAGCGGCCATTACCGCAGCATTACCCATCTTTTCCCGCAATTCTGGGTCAAGCACTGGGCTAGGGGCTTCTTCCAGTAGCTTTTGGTGACGCCGTTGGATAGAGCAGTCTCGCTCACCCAAGTGGATTACGTTGCCGTGACTATCAGCTAAAATTTGAATCTCGATATGGCGAGGGCGTTGAATAAATTTTTCAATATATACCCCGCCATTACCAAAGGCAGCTTGGGCTTCCCCTTGAGCGGCTTGGAAGAGTTTAATCAATTGGCTGTCATCCTGTACCAGGCGCATACCCCTTCCTCCACCACCAGCAGTGGCTTTAATCATGACAGGATAGCCAATTTGACATGCGATCGCATGAGCTTCAAGCTCAGAGCTGACTAATCCATCACTTCCGGGCACTGTGGGCACACCAGCTCGTTGCATGGTTTCTTTGGCCGTAGATTTATCCCCCATGGCTCGGATCGCTTCTGGGGTAGGGCCGATGAAAGAAATCTGATGATCAGCACAGATTTCAGCAAAACGGGCATTTTCTGATAGGAAACCATAGCCTGGATGAATGGCAGTGGCGTTGCGAGTGAGGGCTGCAGCAATAATATTAGGTATATTTAAATAACTTTTGTTGCTGGGGGGGTCCCCGATACAAACCGCTTCATCTGCGAGTTGGACATTAAGAGCGTGTTGGTCAATGGTGGAGTGAACTGCAACGGTGGGAATCCCCATCTCCTCACAGGTTCGGATAATCCGTAAGGCAATTTCCCCACGATTGGCAATTAAGATCTTTGAAAATTTCATAGAATAGCTTGGCTATATAGGGTTTTTATTTGAGATTTAAAACTAAGATTGATGGGGAGGTGTGGGGAGGGTGGGAAGTGTGGGAAGTGTGGGAAGTGTGGGGAGGAACATAGTTTATAAACTATCGCAATTGTCATCACGAGTGAGGTAGACAGGATTTTTCCCCATTCCCCCCCTACCCACCTCCGAGACCCAGACTAAACAAACTCTTACCCTACTCCCTACTCCCTACTCCCTACTCCCTTCAATTTTGACAGCATTTTTTGAGCTAGGCTTTGCAGCTCAGTACTGTTGTATGTTATCCTACGAAATGAGTTATTAGCGGATGTGGTGGAATGGTAGACACGCACGCTTGAGGGGCGTGTGGCGAAAGCCATGCGAGTTCGAGTCTCGCCATCCGCATTGATCAGCCTGGAGTTGTGGACAACTTCGCAACGGAGAGCTTCGGCTCAGGGCATAAAAATTGACGAAAACAGTATCATAAAAGCGATGCAGCATCATAAAAGCGATGCAGCACTATGGGAAAATGGCGCACCATTGCCTCTTGCCTATTCCCACACCTCCCACACCTCCCCCTCTCCCCACACTTCCCACCCTCCCAACCCTCCCGATTCCCGATTCCCGATTCCCGATTCCCGATTCCCGCCAGCCATCACCTCTTCGTTACATCAGGCTGCTGAAACCGATAGATATCCCGAATCACGTTTACCCAACCATCACAAAGAGAGGCTAATAAGCGATCGCCTTTTTCCTCAGTTGCTGCTGTGGCATCCCCGAGTACTCCACTCTGAGTCAACCCCTTGGTCAGCCAAGCAAAGGACAATTGTCCTTCCATACTCAATAGACTATCCTCGGGCAATCCCTGGGGATATTCCTTTACTCCCCGGTCAAGTGAAAATGGATCGGGCAGTAAAGGAAA
>NZ_JAAHFV010000543.1:0-2911 GCF_010672755.1 Moorena sp. SIO1F2 | reverse complement strand
TGTCGGTGTCCACTCGTCCGCAGGGCGCTGAAAGCCAGGATATCACTATTGATAGATAGGAAAATTCTAAAATATGTGAGATTCTGTTTCCAGAGTCAAAATCAATAATAAAAGCAATGGGAAGAGAATTATCTCTCCTGCCGTCACCCTAGAGTTTAACTAAAATATATGTAATTAAACATTTCGTAATTACAGATACAATTAGCCAAACTGCTTCTGGTAAGCTTAAAACCATTAATTTATAATCACGTCAATCACACATCAACTACTTGAAGCAGGTTGGGTCACTGAGCTTTGAGGGTATGGAGCGTGTTTTGGCTGCTCTGTCTAGAGTATTAACTTCTTTGTGAAACCAGCAACACCAATTTTTGATAATAGACTTTTCATTAACGGCCAATTTTCAGCAACAGACAGCCTCAATCCCTCAAGGCAAGGGTTTTAACAAACTTAAAATACACTTGCAACTCACACATCCCTATGAATATTACAGAATTAAACCACACTCATACAATGCCGTCTACGGAAGAGAAGGATTTTTATGTTACTGACCACATTGAGCCAGAGGAAACAGATTTACAGCGTGTAGCGGTCGAATTCACCGAAGACGATGAACTAGTGGTCTCTACTTCCCATAATTTCCGGAAAAGCGGCTCTGATGACACAGTGGGTGCATTCTTCAAGGAAATGGCTCGTTACCCATTGCTCAAGCCAGACGAAGAAGTAGATTTAGCCCGTCGGGTTAAGTTCCTAGTAGAAATCGACCAACTCCGCAACAGCTTACACGAAAAGTTAGACCGTAAACCAACCAAGGCTGAGGTAGCTGCAGCGGTCGAGATGACAGAACGTCAGTTGGAGGGGAATTTATATCGCGGTCGTGTGGCAAAACGCAAGATGATTCGCTCGAACTTGCGGTTAGTGGTTTCAATTGCTAAACGATATATTAATCGGGGTGTACCATTTCTAGATTTGATTCAAGAAGGTGCGTTGGGCTTAAACCGAGCAGCAGAAAAGTTTGACCCAGATAAGGGTTACAAGTTTTCTACCTATGCTTATTGGTGGATTCGTCAAGCGATTACTCGTACTATTGCCAATGATGCCCGAACTATTCGTCTACCAATCCACATTGTAGAAAAGCTCAATAAACTTAAAAAAGCTCAGCGGGAACTTAAACAGCAACTCCAGCGCAATCCTAATGAAATAGAACTTGCTCAAGCCCTAGAAATTTCCCTCTCCCATTTGCGTCAGTTACTAGAATTGCGTAGGCGCTCCCTTTCTTTGAATCACAGAGTTGGTAAAGGGGAAGACACAGAACTGATGGATTTGCTCGAAGACAATGATCTACGATTGCCCGAAGATAAGATGAATGAATCCATGATGCGCCAGGAGATTTGGGAAGTTCTCAGTGATGTCCTGACTGAGCGGGAAAAAGATGTGATTTCTCTACGCTATGGTTTAGCCAGCAGTGAACCCTACACCCTAGAAGAAGTAGGAGGCATGTTCAATCTCTCTCGGGAACGGGTGCGTCAGATTCAAAGCAAGGCCATGCGTAAGCTACGCCGTCCGCAAGTGGCTCGACGGCTTAGAGACTGGTTGACCTAGTGCAGCAGGTCTTAGGTCAGCTCGTGACTGCTGGATAAATTTGGTGATGTCGAAATCAGGTAATTCCGGTTAATTAGTTACCAAATAATCTCTGGCTAAATAATCTCTGGTCAATTAGACACTCCCCGGTCATTAGACGCGGGGAGTGTCAATTCAACGAGGTTGCATTAAACTATAGCAAGGGAAGCATGGTTTAGGACATAGTCTTTTGCTTGAAAGGGAGCAGGGACTGAGGCCGTTGGCCAAAGTGTTGATTTAGCATAACAAGTACGGAAGAGCCTTAATTGTCTGTAGGAGACTAAGCAGAATTAGAAGGCTAGCCACTGTTGACGATTTTATACAAATATCTTGCAGTATCTCCAAAAATATGTTAGACAATGATTAGTTTTCTAGTGTCATTGAAAACATTCTGGTTCCTTGAATTGAAGCCGAAAACCAAAGCAAACCATGATAGTGGTTGCGTTTTCTATTAAACACAGATTTATGCGCGAAGAGCGGAACAAAACCTATCTTGGCCTTGGGAGATACCCCCTGGCTGCGAGAGCAGCTTGCATTAGTGGGCTAAAATCTGCTTTGTAGATTTTGGTAGCTAAAAAGTATCGGAACAGGTATTCGGCTCTATTAAGTTGACTTTTTAAGTGGTTTTGGATGTAGGCAAGATTGTCAATAGGTAGGTCTTGTTGAAAAAAATAGACCTATCTTTTTTTTACCACAAAATGGTGAAAACTTTACATTTAAAGCTGTTCAGGCTATTTCGTCACCCCTTCAGCTTGTCGAGCCATAGAGTTTAATTCATTAGCAAACGGAAAATCCTTAGCTAAAATTGCACAAAGTGCGCTTAAATTAGCCTTATTGACTCCCTTATTGTCCATCCAATAGCGAAGACATTTGTTACGAATAAATTGAGCCGTGCAAATGGCTTCATCTATCGCAAAATATTGTTTTTGTTTGCCGTATGCTTTGAACTCTAAAACAATCATTGACCGTAGGTCACGCGGAGCGCTTTAGACCTTTTCATATCCTGATCTTATTCTAAATCAAATAAGATCAGATTTTCGGACTTTGGTATAATATTTTTATTAACGGCGACTAAAGTAGCTATTTCGCCTTCATCCCCGCTTTAAAAAGAGGGGGCTTTCGGCTTTTGTTAATTTCTCGTAAAAAGCATCCATCAGCACCTGGGTTGGGAGCATGTCAACTTTGTAATTAGGTACATAGATCCCCCCTAACCCCCCTTAAAAAAGGGGGGAATTAGATTGAAAAGTCCCCCTTATTAAGGGAAACGGGGGATCTGAATCAGGGATTAACAAAA
>NZ_JAAHFV010000542.1:0-2965 GCF_010672755.1 Moorena sp. SIO1F2 | reverse complement strand
CGACTCAAAAATTACTATTGACTGATGTTTCCAACTAGGGATTGAGCTGGGAATACACAATCTTGACCAGTGGCTTTGCCTCGCTCAATAGCCTCATCAGCGGCTCGATAGAGGCTTTCGATGTCTGTGCCATCCTCAGGGTACTCTGCCACCCCAGCACTAAATGTTACCTGCACTAGCTCACAGTTATCAAATTCTTCACTAACAGTCTCCAAAATTTCTTGGAGCCTTCTGACCCCAGCCTGTCGATTGAGACCATACATCCCGATGAAGAACTCCTTACCTCCCCAGCGGGCAACTATATCCTCGCTGCGAAACTTTTGCCGCAAGATTTGTCCTAACCGCTTAAGCATTCTATCTCCCATCACATGACCATATTGCTCATTCACCTGTTTTAAGTTGTTTAAATCCAATAAGGCATAGCAAAGAGGTTGATGGTAGCGTTGGGATAAACGCAGTAATCGATTAAATTCTATGGTAGATTGACGACGATTAGCCACACCAGTTAATTGGTCAGTTTCTCCTAAACTACGGAGCAGTTTGGTACGCTCTAGACGATGGAAAACACGGGTGACTAACTCGGATTTCGTTATCGGTTTAAAGATATAGTCATCAGCTCCAGCTTCATAAATGCGGTGAATTGTTTCAGAGTCTTGGTGTTCACAAAGCAATAGGATAGGTAATCCATGCCAGATCCGATCAATGCGCACAACTTGGCACAGTTCAATCCCATTGAATTGGGGCATGTCTAAATCCAAGATCAGTAGATCAGGTCCTGTCGCTTCGAGCTGTTCCCAAAATTGATCGGGTTCTTCTAAGGTAGTAATCTGCACTCCTAAAGGTTGTAGGAAGTGTCGTATACTTTCGAGCACTAGGGGATCATCGTCTACTGCCAGGACTTTGGCGGTGGAAGGTCTAGCTTGATTTAAGACATCTTCAACGGTTTCTAGTAACTGTATTGGGGTAACGGGTTTGGATAAAAACGCCCGTCCTCCCTGACGAGCAACCTCAACGCGATCGCTAAACCGATTTTGCTGTGTAGAAACGATTACTGGGATTTGAGGGTATTGGTTCTGGAAATATTTTAGGAGTGCCATTCCGACCTCTGGATCATTGGGAAACATCAACTCCAGTAGAACAACATCAGGTACTTCTTGATCCATGACAAATCTGGCTTCCCTGGGATCTAGGACAACTTTTACTTGCATATCCCAATTTACTGCTTCTCTTTCCAACTGTTGTGTCAGTTGCACCTCTCCATCGATAACTAAAATCAAGGGAAGCTTTTTTGGGAATTGCTCGGGTGCCAGGGGTTCTGATCTACCATCCTTGGTTAGTTCAGACTCTTTTAAGACAGTAATGGTTGGATTATCTTCCAACTCACTAATGACATCACCAGAGAATGCTGATGGAGGTTGCTGGAGTTCTTCAGACAGAAGTGCTACCAAAGATGCCAGATTTTGAATATTAGTTGGGGAGGTTAGCTGCTGTAATTGAGGACTAGGCAATTCTATTTGGTTGTCATAGTTCCTGCGTCTTGACCGATATCTAAGTTTACCGGAGTTCCTTGTCTTGGTTATACTGACGAACTGTAGCCAGTACTCAATAGTTTGGGCTAGCCGTGATCCTTCCACTAAGCCAAACTTATCTAAAGCTCTAACCAGCTTGTGGACTTGCTGCTGGGCTTGTTTTCGCAGCTCCTCAGTAAGATGTCCGGCTTCGAGAGCATTAACCGCCTGTTCTACAGTGGCAAACTGACGCCACATGGTTCCTTTAGAAAGCTCCCAAGGCTGATTGAACCTGGTTGGGGTTGGTTTGATTTTCTTTCTCTTGCTCCTCGGTAAGCTCTTGAGGCGATAGCCCATACCATAGACAGTTTCAATCATATCATCAGCTTCAACACTCTTGAGCTTGCGCCTTAACCCCTTAACATGTGCCCTAACTGTTTCTGGTGAAGGAGGGTCTTCAAATGACCACAGATGTCCGAGAATGAAACTCTGACTAAATACTCGGCGCGGATGGCTCAAGAATAGTTCTAGAAGACCGTATTCCTTTGGTGAGAGATGGAGCAGTTGACCTTTATAAGTTACTTCACAGGTACTCGGGTCTAGGCAGACATCACCCCATTCCAGTAGCCTTAATCCAGAAACACTGTGGTGACGCAGTAATGTCCTAATCCGAGTCAAAAGATCCTTGGCTGTAAAGGGTTTAACAATATAATCATCAGCTTCAGCATTAAGCTTGACTTGCTCAGCAGTAGCTGCTTGAGAAAGCAACAGCAAAATCCCTCTATCGTAGCTTGCCTTCCGTAGTCGCTTACACAAGCTGATACCATCACACAAGCTGATACCATCGATCTTGGGGAAATCCACTTCCAGCACAATCAGGTCATAGGTAAAGGCTTGAGCATACTCCCAACCCTCTTCCCCATCTCCAGCAATATTTACAATATAATTCTGCTCTCTCAACACTTTACTCAAGGTTAGAGCTAGAGCATTGTCATCCTCTACCAGCAAAAGTCTCATGAACAATCCTGCTGTAAGCCTAGTCCTTTACAAATTTTGGATAAACACAGAACACTCAAAAATATACCTCTTTTGACAGATGCTATATGTAATTTCTTGATATGCGTTCATCACTATTTGGGTTTTACCATTAGTAACGGCTAGTTGCACTGGATCATCTCAAAATTATGTAAAGAGTGTGTAAAGATTGTGTCAAATTGAGAAGTGATTCTTCCCTCTCTTGGTGGGCTTTCACGCTTAGCTTTCAAAAAGCGCGAGGTCGCACCCCATCTTTGATCGCAACGCGCGGATCAGCTGCTTTACCACTCCTTTAGTCAATAACTCACCGCTAAGTCTTTTCAGACTATAGCGGGAGCTTGTTAAAAGCTCATAATTGACCAGTCTAAGTTCTCAGAGAACTACGTTATTTTTGAGTGTTCAAGTTCCTACCTGGGGATGCG
>NZ_JAAHFV010000541.1:0-2983 GCF_010672755.1 Moorena sp. SIO1F2 | reverse complement strand
CCCCTGAATTTCAATTGTATTTGAGAAACTTGATGATCATAAGGGCTATAGTCATTAGGGTCACTCTTGGACAAATGTAAGTAGGGGCATACTAAAACACCGCTATGGAAAGATTTTTTATGCCAATTTGGCAACACAGCTCCGTAACCTCATTGTTTCATGGTTATACCCTTGATCAATTTATTTTCCCCTACCTACTTATCAATGTCACAAATCGAGACTTAATCGTCACTAAGTGAGTAATAGTGATCATAAAGTTTCTCAAATACAATTGAAATTCAGGGGCATTATCTGCTTTTATTTTTACTGAGGAACTACACTATATGCAACCTAGAAAACCTCCAAAGTCCCCTAATCGTAAACAATTTGATGCCGCTGTTAATTCTCTTTTAAACCAAAGAGATAAATCTGGACTTTTTGCATTTATTGAATTCCGACTCAAGCAGTTCAACCTTGAACACAAATTTGATATCTTTGACATCTTTATCGAAAGCTATATTCGCGGAGTTAGCAAAATTGAATCTGGACAAGATATTGAAAATCCATCAGCTTGGCTAAGAACAACCTGCTTAAATGTGATTAGAGAGCATTTTGCCAAGAAAGGAAAGCATTGGAAAAAAGAACGTGAGTTTAGCTCTATAGAATACCAGATTAGCTCCAATGATGGTTCCGATTATTTATCGGATGAATATGTCAAGGAAATACTGTCAGATATTAGACAACTAGTAAGTCCTCTAGATTTTGATATTTTTGTGTTACGAGTGATGGAGGAATTGTCCTGGATTCAAATTGAAGAACGCCTGAACTTGGCAAGTAATACAGCCTTGCGAAAACGATATCAGCGTATGAGGAAAGTTTTGAGAGACTATTTTTTTGATATCGACAACTCTATGCTCGAAGACTATGGCTTATCCTGAAGTAAGCATATGCGCTACGCGCACGCTACTTGAGGTGCCGTCAGCTGTCAGCCGTCAGCCGTTAGCCGTCAGCTTATTTTATTCAAAAGCACCTCAAGTAGCACCATCTGTAGCCCATAAGCTGATAGCTGATACGCGACACGCTGATAGCTAAATGTAATGGTGATTATTAAAAATTTCCAGTGAAACAAGCAAATTGATTACGTAGCGTTTCACTGGTCTTAGGTGATTTCTGGGAAACAAAGATTTCTAAATACTCTTCTAACTTAGCGATTTGGTTTTTATAGGTATCAATATCATTGTCACTCAGCCAGCTAAAGTTTTTGGCTATAACTAGATCAGCTTTATCTATCAACAGGGTAAGGATTTCGTCAGCTTCAGCTAGTTCGAGGATCTCAGCCATACGGTTGCTGTCTGACACAGACAAAGTTGGACGCGCTGCCAGTTGGCAATACTCCAGCAATAGTTCCAATCGGCGTAGATTTGATTGGGTTGGGCTTTCTGTTGATATCGTGTACATAGAAAATCTGTTCATGTCACACCACTTGTTACTTTGATTGGGCTTCAGTCTTGATTTGGCTTCACTACATTAGTGAGATTTTTGCTGTAATTAGGACACGAATCGAAAGGATTTCACAAAATCTTTATATCTAAGAGGTTTTTTGTAAAGCAACCATGAAGGTTGAAGAGGTTGAAGGTTGATCAGGTTGAAGGTTGATCAGGTTGAATGTTGATCAGGTTGAAGGTTGATCAGGTTGAAGGTTGAATGTTGATCAGGTTGAAGGTTTAAGGTTGATCAGGTTGAAGGTTGAACGCGATTGCGTGGCCATTCGCGTAGCGTGGCCAAAGGCCAAGGCCAAGGTTTAAGAGGTTGAACGCGATTGCGTGGCCTTTTGGCCAAGGTTTAATAACCAGTTAACCTGTAACCAGTTCACCTATTCCCTGTTCCCTGTTCCCTATTCCCTGTTCCCTATTCCCTGTTCCCTATTCCCTGTTCCCTATTCCCTGTTCCCTATTCCCTGTTCCCTATTCCCTATTCCCTATTCCCTTTACTATATGACTTAGAATCTCTACCGTAGCTTGCCCAGTTTTTTGCCAACTAAATTCACTGGCTCTAGCAAGACCTGATTGGCGAAGATGCGATCGCATTTGAGCATCGGTTGCTACTGCTGCCATGGCTGCTGTGATTTCCTCAGGGTTGTAAGGATTGATTAATATAGCGGCATCTCCAGCTACTTCGGGTAAGGAGGAGAGATTGGCTGTAATTACAGGAGTACCGCAAGCCATTGCCTCTAATACAGGGATACCGAAGCCTTCCCAAAGACTGGGGAATACAAATGCGATCGCATTTCTAATCATGGTCGGTAACTGGTGCTGAGGAACATATCCCAGGAATTTGACCTGACTGGATATATTCAGTTCCTCCGCTTGGGCTTCCAGCAATGGTGTGTAGCGTTTATCCGTTGCGCCAGCAATCCAGAGTTGGTAGTCCTGGCAATTGGGTAGAGCAGCGAAAGCCTCAATCAGCCGATGGAGGTTTTTGTGGGGGTCTGGGCGTCCGATGTAGAGAAAATAGGGACAATTTTCCCGGTTTTCCCCATCTTTTCCACCATCTACTGTATCCAGATAATAATATTGATTGGCATCGTAAGCCAGTAAGATCGGGGTGATTTTTGCGGCTGGAATCTTGAAGAAGTCAGTAAGGTCTCTAGCAGTAGCCCGAGAGTTACAGATGATGTGTTCTGCTTGAGCAAGAACTTGAGGGATATAGTAGCGTTGGTAGGTAGTTAAGGGTGAAAAACCCTGGGGAAACCGTAACCCAATCAAATCATGAACCATTACCACATAGCGGCAATTGGTGAAGAGGGGAGCTTCTGGAACAGGAGAAAACAGAAGATCCGTTCGCAATTTTTTATAAATTCGCGGCAGTTGAAACTGAGTCCACAACAGACGGCGAAAATGTCCTTTCGTGCCTTGTTCAGGGCTTAAATTCCCTGGAATTGGGTAGCAAGTGTAGGTAGTAGCACTACAGAAACGGCTAGACGCAGTGGAAGAAATTAGTAAGA
>NZ_JAAHFV010000540.1:0-2996 GCF_010672755.1 Moorena sp. SIO1F2 | reverse complement strand
TCCATTACCGGAAGAATTTCGTTGGAAGTATATTGCTAGACAGTATCTCAAGCGAGTACAAACTATCATCCGGGAATCGGATCAGTTGCGGCCTATCCGAGATTCCCAAACGTTGGATGCGATCGCACAAAACACTAGCGCTACAGCAGGCATTATCCCAGACTTTGACTTAAGCACCTATCAAGAAGGACTTTTAGAGCGCTACGGTAATCTCGGCTTGGATAGTTTAGATACCAGTGGCTATGCCTATAACGAACTAAAACTATGGAAAATATTTATCCCCCAAAATGTGCGAGAGGTTCATGACCTGATGCCGTCAGCTCTTCATGAACTTCCTAAAGATTATTATAAACAACTGGGAGACAGTGATCAACTAGACATAGCAATTGATCCAGAGGAATTGAAACGAGCTAAAGACGCTTATCATCAACAGCCGGTTAAATCCGTATTAGATGTTATTAAAAACTGTCAAAGTTATCCCTATTTGGTAGTTTTAGGAGACCCAGGCTCCGGTAAATCTACCTTGCTGCAATATTTAGCATTAAATTGGGCAAGAACAGATCTCAATACTGCCCTTTCTCTACGGATTCCCTTACTGATTGAATTACGCACCTATATTCGCAATCGCGATAGTGGACAGTGTAATAACTTCTTGGAATTCTGCCATCAAAGCAGTGGAGCGATATGTCATCTGAATCAACATCAACTGCATCACCAGTTAAAGGCTGGTAAAGTCTTAGTCATGTTTGATGGGTTGGATGAAGTGTTTGAACCAGGCAAACGAGAAGATGTGATTACCGATATTCATCGCTTTACCAATACCTATCCTAAGGTAAGAGTAATTGTTACATCTCGCGTCATTGGTTATAAACCCCAACGGCTACGAAATGCTCAATTTCGTCATGTGATGCTCCAAGACTTGGAGTCAGAACAAATTCAAACCTTTATCGAGCACTGGCATGAGTTAACCTTTACTAATCAAGCCGATAAAGTTAGGAAACGGGAGCGCTTACAAAAAGCCATAGACACATCCTCCCCGATTCGACAACTGGCGGTAAATCCCCTATTACTAACTATGATGGCAATCCTGAACCGCAATCAAGAATTGCCTCGTGACCGTTCTGAACTCTATAACCAAGCGTCTCGGTTACTGCTCCATCAATGGGATGTAGAGCGAGCATTACTAGAAGATAATCGTGTTGACCCGAAGACTATTGATTATCAAGATAAGCAACAGATGCTCGGTAAAGTGGCATATTTCATGCAGGGCAATCAAGCAGGGTTAGCGGGAAATCTGATTAGTGGAGAAGATTTAGAAAGGATTATCAAAGAGGAGCTGAAATTACGAGACGTTACTAATCCCAGAGCCGTTGCTAAGGTAATGATTAATCAGTTGCGCACCCGCCATTTTATCTTGTGTTTCATGGGAGCAGATTACTACGCCTTTGTGCATCGGACATTTTTGGAATATTTCTGTGCTTGGGAATTTGTCAGGAAATTTGAAAAAAAACAGGAGATTTCTATAGAAAACTTGAAAACTGAAGTCTTTGGTCAGCACTGGCGGGATGAATCTTTGCATGAAGTGCTCAGGTTGATTGTGGGCATGATTGATTCCAACAAAGCTGGAGAGATTATTGAGTATTTGATGGCACAAGATGGAGAAGGGTATGAGTTTGGTAATTTATTTCTGGCAGGGGATTGTTTGTCTGAAGTTAGGAATCGGTATGAAATTCAATCAACGGATACTGAATTACTGAATTGCTTCAAAGACTTAATTCACTATGATCTAAATTATGATTATGACCCATATGGATATCAGGCCAATTTAGTCCGTGATCTTCATACTCAAGCTGTTGTAGCAGTAGCCACCCATTGGCAAGACCATCCAGATACCTTACCCCTACTTCAAAAATGGGCTCGCTCTGATACTGATTTGTTCGTGCGAGGTACAGCAATTGAACAGTTAGCTCTAGGTTACAAAGACCACCCAGATACCTTAGCCATACTTCAAGAATCGGCTCGCTCTGATACTTATTGCTATGTGCGACTTAGAGCAATTGAACAGTTAGCTCTAGGTTACAAAGACCACCCAGATACCTTAGCCATACTTCAAGAATGGGCTCGCTGTGATCAGCATTGGTTGGTGCGAGCTAAAGCAATTGAACAGTTAGCTCAAGGTTGGCAAGATCAGCCTTGGTTATTTGAATTTTTATGCTATCGCACTCTCAATGACCCCTTTGAGCGTGATCAAGACCAGCATTATGACAATGTCAATCCTCGAAAAATAGCCCTGAATGCCATCCTGAAATATTATCCTAACTATTCCCAAACCCGGTCTTTATTGCTCGATAGAGCAGAGCATGACTCCGATCCTAAACTGCGGAAGTTTGCTCTTGAGAAATTAGCAAAATTACGGTAGTTCTGATAGTAATCAAGTATACAGGATTTTTTAGCTGTTCCCTGTTTCCTAAAATTATCAACTGATTTACCTCACCCAATTGATAACTGCTAACTATTATCAATAAGCTCTTAAAAAGGCTTGATAAGTATTATGAAATCTAGTAAATTGCTTAACAGCCAGTAAAGCACTCCCAAAGTCTAAAACCTTGGGAGAGTCATTTTAGGTTACATTAAATCCAGTCTAGCATCCCTGTTTGGATTGTGAAAATCAAACCATGGGAATAGATTTGAATGTAGAATGTAGAATTAAGAATGTAGAATGTAGAATTATGCATTCTACATTCTACATTCTGACAAACAACCTTCAACCTTAACTTTTCAACCTTAAACCTTCAAGCTTTTTTAATTAAGAATGTATAATCTGGAATTCTACATTCTTAATTCTTAATTCTTAATTCTGCCTTCCTTCGAGAACAATCGCTGTCTTGATGCAGTCGCTCATGGGGGAAACCCCCAAGACCGCGCTGCATCGCTCCAATAACGGTTTAGGAATTGTCTCGAAATCCTCCAACAAGAAATCCATAATGGCCAGATGA
>NZ_JAAHFV010000054.1:0-26377 GCF_010672755.1 Moorena sp. SIO1F2 | reverse complement strand
AATAGGAGTTTAAATCGTAATCCTAAATCAAAAAAGCACCAATCTTCTGTCATCACTGAAAAAATTTTAGAAAAAATCCAAAGGATATGTCAGCCTGATCTTGAAATATATGAGTATGCAATCGAAAATTTTTTAAATTCAAATAATTCTGAATATCAATACAAATAACAAATGACAAATTGATATGAATATGAAATCAAAAACACAATCTTTTTCTCCACCACTAGCTAGAGTTAATTCGCTACAGGAGTGGATTCCCATTACCTTGATTCTGCTATTAGCTGTTACGTTGTATTTTTATCAACTTGGTACAGAGAGCCTTTGGATCGATGAACTCTATAGTATTCATGACGCTAAAGCGATACCAGAGAAGCTTCGTCTGACACGCCCACTCTATTTCATACTTCTACGGCTTTGGATGTTTTTCGGTGAGAGTGATGTCTGGTTGCGGGGATTGTCGATTCCGTTTGGATTAGGTAGTGTTTTCTTAACTTATTGCCTTGGTCGTCGTTTAGTGGGACAGCGAGTTGGACTGATTGCAGCTCTCCTAGTAACCCTATCGCCTGTGTTCATCAACCATTCCCAAGAAGTGCGGATGTACAGCTTAAGTACTTTCCTTGGTCTAGTAGGCACACTGGCTCTGACTCATGGGCTGGAACGTATGACCACTGTGTCAATCAGTTGCTGGCTGATTGCACGGCTTTTAGCGACTTTGACTACACCACTCAATTGTTTGCTGCTACTGCCAGATTGTCTATTACTGGTGTGGAAATTTCGTAAGCGATACCGTGTTTTGTTAGGGGTTGGTGCAGTACTCCTAGTTGTTGGTATTGTGTCCTTACCATGGATTTTCCAGGTCGCTACTGCTTCATCTGCATTCTTTGACGGTTGGACAGCTAACAACCCGAAACCAACCCTAGTTAATGTGTTGTCCCGACTAACGATATTTACAGCCTATTGGCCCTTGAAGTCTTTACAGTCCTCTGTAAGTGAACATTTCTACAAGTTATATACCATAATGTTGGCTGGTTTGCTGGGCTTTTCTCTATTTAATAGGCAGCTTAAACCCCACATTTTTTGGCTTGCTGCTTGGGGATTTTTACCGACAGCTGTCTTGTTTATAATGTCTTGGATCTTTAGTCCGGTTTGGCTACCACGCTATCTGCTATTCATTGCTCCATACCTGCTGATTTTGCTGGCAGTAGGGTTTAGCAAAATTTGGCATCGAGCACGGAAATTAGGGATTGCGATCGCTCTGATGTATTTCGTGGCAGTTGGTGGTGGGTTGGAGCATTACTATACCAAGGTGTACCGTCACGATTGGCGCAGTGTGTCACAAATGATTACGATTAATGAGCAACCGGAAGATGTCATTGCTTTACACATCGGTTATCCTCGCCCGCGTCTTGCCTTAAATCATTACTATCAGGGTTCAGCACCTATTCAGGTTTTAGATTTAGAGGAGTGGGAACAAAGTTTGTCACCATTTCCATCACGCCTGTGGCTGGTACATAATAATAACAGAAACCCAGATAGCACTGAGCAATTACAGAATGAGCTCAGGAAAAGATTTGAAATCAAAAACCATCAAGTATTCAAGAATGAGATCGGGTATAAAAGTTATATCGATGTATTTTTGGTCACCCCTAAGGACACCGAAACAGCCTTAGACTAAGTGGCTTTCAAAGATATCACTTAAACCACTTTAAAATTGGCTATTAACAATTAACAATCTTCAGCCTTTCGTTGCCACAACAGTTTTAGTCCTGGGACTAAACCTAAGCCAAGGGGAGTCGCGGGTTCTGGTACTGACTCTGGCTCTGATGGTGTGTAGTTGTAAGTAACCTGAACATCCCCTTGGGCTTTTGTTGCGATCGCATTGAGTATATTAGCGGTTCCGGTAACAATTGATGTGGTTTCCGCAGAGAAGAAAAAGTCTATGGGTTCAGTGCCCAGGAATGCATTAAACACGGAACCATTTGTGAAGGTCTTATCACCGAATACATTAACGGTTAGTCCGATAAATGAAACTGCAGACTCACCCTGAAAATCTAATGTGCCATCATAGGCAGCGACTTGGGCTGAATCTCCTACTGTTGCTGTCTGTGTGAACAGGGTTGTATTATTTGGTCCGACCAATGTGAATAAGCCTTCGAGATTCCAAGTCAGAGTTGCTGGCTTTGCGTCTAGGCTTTCGCTTCGTGCGTCCCCTGACATTAGCCCGTTAAATTCTATGGTCACGGCATCAAGGGTACCGAGACTAGTGTCGAAGGGGTTGATATAGCAGTCGCCAGGGCAGGCGCGGACATGACAAAAGTCTCAAACCTAAGTAAGCGCAAGAGTTTGACTTCTGACTTCTGACTTCTGACTTCTGACTTCTGACTTCTGACTTCTGACTTCTGACTTCTGACTTCTGACTTCTGACTTCTGACTTCTGACTTCTGACTTCTGACTTCTGACTTCTGACTTCTGCTATATCTTGTAGATTAATTATCTAAATCATAGAATTAAAAGCTTATAAAATCTAGTTTTATTAATGGGTTAATGGTTAATTTAAAAATTGTCATTGTTATTCAATTAACCATTAACCATTAGATTTGCATAACTATCAGGTAAACAGGATTGTTTTCCTACTCCCTGCTCCCTGCTCCCTGCTCCCTAAAAACCCATAAATTTGTACCTAATTGAATTGCAAACCGCTGTAATCATTAACCATTAAAGAATTTGGAAACTGAGCATTCAAGGCTGGCAATACTGGACAGGGTTTCTTCTGCTGCAAGTTATCTCCTTTACCACTAAAGGTATTCCACCGAAATGGTCCCAAATCGGCGGCGGCCATCCACAGCAATCGTTTAGCTCGGGTCATGGCTACATAGAGTAAGCGGAATTCTTCAGCAGTCTTAAGCTGTGCGGCTTGTTCCCAAGCCTCGGGTGCCATGGGTAAGGGTTTACCGTGAAGGTAGGCACGAATTTGAGCTCTGGCTACTTCTGCTAGGGTAAATTCTCCCAAAAACTGAGCGGCAGTAGGTACCCACGGATTACCTGGAAGGGTGTCTTCATGGAGAAAGGGCAAGAAAACATAGTCCCAGTCTAATCCTTTGGCTTTGTGCATGGTGATTACAGTAAGTTGATGGGAACGCAGATAAGGGGAGTCTGTATTGTCTGGGTCTACAGGTTCAAAACGTTCTGAGGTAACGATTTCCTGAAGTACTGTTAGAGTTTCACTGATAGAACTGTTGCCAAAGGTCTGTTTTGCTATCCGTTCGGCTAATTTATCTGCTGTGGCTAGCTCGCATTGGTCATAGTTTAAGGTCTGAGCTAGGAAGGAAATTAGGTGATAATTGGGGAGTTCTAGACGAGCACGTAGTAAATCACAGCAGTAGCGGCGAGCTTTGATAACTGCTTTTGTCTGGGGTGGGTCCAATGGACCAGGATAGAGGAATTGTTCGGGATAGGTCGATAGAGCATTGAGGTCTTGGGTGGGAATTAACTGACGTTTTACTAAGACGTCTAGGGCAGCTTTTAGGTAATCCGGAGAATGGGGACGGTCGAGAAATTGCAGCAGTGTTAGGATTTGACTGGGAACGTGGGATTCGCGATCGCGTTTTTGGACATCATACACCTCAATCTCATGCTGGCGTTTGAGATACTCCAGTTGTTCCACCACAAAGGTTCCTTGTCGATTCTCCCGCACTAACACAGCAGCGTTATGGTTTTGGTTTTTGGCAAATAGCTCTACTACTCGCTTTCCAATCAGCTCGACGGTGTGGTAGATGTCCTTAGGAGTGTAGAGTTCTAAACCTCTCCCTTCTGGATTTGGGTTGGCATCCGGTTGAGGGTCATTGGCATCTACTCGACGAATGGTTTGAGGACGAAAGGGTAGCTCGGTGGATGGTTGGGTTTGGGGGATAGAGTCTGGCTGTGGTACTGTTTCGGTAGAGTTTTTGCTGCCATAGGTGCTATTGACCCAATTCACGATAAAGTTGGCAGCATCGATAATAACCTGGCTACTGCGACCCGCTTGATCCATTGTGGCTAAACGTCCTATTCCCTGACATTTTTGGCAAAACCAATTGAAATAAATCGGGTCAGCTGGGGTAAAGGTAGAGTTAATGGCTTGATTGGGGTCTCCAACTCGGATCAGATTTAGGGTATGGTGTGGGGTTGTTCGCGTAGCGTGGCCAATAGGCCAAGGTTGGGAGGTTGAAGGTTGGGAGGTTGAAGGTTGGGAGGTTGAAGGTTGAGAGGTTGAAGGTTGAGAGGTTGAAGGTTGAAGGTTGGAATTGTTGAGGGTTAAATTGATTGAGGTGTTACTACTGAGGGGTGGCGGCAATGGGGAATTTGGTGAGTAGGGTTCTGAAGTAGCTGGCAATGTGGCTAGGGTTTGTAAGAGTCGGTATTGTAAGGGTGTGGAATCCTGGGCTTCGTCTTCAAAGACGGCAAAAAATTGATTTTGCCAGAGCTGACGGATGGCATCGTTTTCTAGCACTCTCAGGGCGGCTAGAATCATGTCATCGTAGTCGATGAATTCACGCGATCGCACTATGGTTTGATACTGTTGATACAGTCCTGCTGCGATCGCTAATATCCCATATTCATCGGTTGTCTGTTCACTGAGGTGCCACAAATCTGCTGGTAATAACCCAGAACTTTTGGCTTCATGGATAACAGTGTAGGCCAGGTTAGGTAACACTTCCGTTCGCAATACGGATTGTCGGCGCAACCGTTCTGTTTCTTCTCCATCAAAGCTTCGACCTTCGAGCAAGGTAAGATACCGGCGTGGATAATTAGCAATCCACTGTTCCACACAAGCACGGATTAAGCGATGACTTTGATTTGGAGTTACTAGAGTACTACTGTCTAGATTAAGTCCCGATAATTCTGGATGACGGTTAGCAATGTAGAGGGCTAAACCATGTAAGGTATAGACTACAAAACTATTTTGTGGAACTTTAAGGGTTTTTAGGTCATCGCGGATTTTAGCTCGAATACTGGCAGCGGCAGAGCGAGTGAAGGTTACTACCAGCAATTGATATCTGCTATGGAGTTGGTAATTTGCGATCGCAATTGCTGCAGCTTTTGCCATGCCAGTAGATTTCCCTGCACCAGGGACAGCAGAAACAGCTAAGGTTCCCCCTTGCCAGTCGGCCATCGGTTGTTGTCCCCGTCTTAAACTATTGCGGAGTCGTTGTAGTTCTTGGGCACGCCAAGCTGCGAGGGGGGTTTGCTGTGAGCCTGACTTGGTATCTGTATCCTCTGACATGTTGAGATTTGCTGCAAGTGACTATTTTTTGGTATTGTAATTAGCGCAGGTTGCAAATCGCTATCGCTTTTGGTTAAGCTGGTTGCTCATTCAACTGCTAGACCTCGGGAGTAGGGACAGATTCTCACGGGTAACTCAAATCCTAGAGTAGGTTAATCATTATTCATAAATTGCATAACTTACGCAAAAATGTGCCAAAAATGCCCCATAAATGGGTTTAATATGCGTTTTTTACCATAAAACAGGCAAAATTTACATTTGCATTGTCAGTTGTGCTCAGGTACTATTAGCCTTGTTAACTCAGAAAAACTTCTTTCGCTTTTCTCATTTTAAGGAGGAGATTATGAAGCGAGTTGCGATGTTTTTCATGTCCTTGATGGCTGCACTGGTACTTATTGCTACCCCAGCTTATGCAGTGACTATTCAAGCAGGGATGATTGACCTGAATTCCCCAGGCCCACTTGAAACAACAAATGGTGACACAAGCACATTCACAGAAGTGTTATTCCCAACCCCATTTCCGGAAGGCTCAGATGTGATCGTGATTCCAATGGTTCAAACCTTTAATGGAGCAGATACCCCTGGTGTCAGGATCGCAGATGTAACCACGGAGGGCTTTAAGTTCAAAATGAACGAATTAGTTCGGGGTGGTCCAAGGCAGGCTCTGTCAGATGGAGGACATTTTACCGAAACCATAGGTTGGATCGCTGTCGGTTCCTAATCGCTCTTAGGGGTTTTTTCTGACCTCCGTCGCCTGTGCCCCATGGATGGGGCACAGGCGATTTAAGTATTTGGTTCGGAGTTCCCTGAAGACTAAGCAAACTAGAAAAAATCCTTTGGGATGATCAGCGAATAACTATCAAAATTAGGTCTACCAGCTTCCAAGCTATAATCACTATAGACGCTGATCTTGAAAAGAGGTCAAAGGAATGGTGGAACGGCCGCCCCGCTATAGCAAAGAAGAATTCGCCCAACGAGGCAATCATATTGGCATTGCTGAGGGGCGGAATGAATATGAGTGGGGTGGGCATCCTGCCTGGGAATATTGATAACCGTCAAGATGCCGGTTCCACGCCTGATGCCGTTAAGCTGTATCAGCCTTATTTCAACTTTCACTGGTCACAAGCCTTAGGATAGTTCACTGGCGTTAACCGCTCCAACCCAAGATTCCGAAAGATGACTCTATACTCAAAGTGTAGAGTTCTAGTGGATCACAGGATCAGCAATGAAGATTAAAGTAGTTATTTGGCAAGAGCATGGGGTATGGTGTGGCTCAGTTCCAGCACTACCTGGATGTCATACATGGGGTGAAAGCTATGAACACCTTATAGAAATGCTTGAAGAAGCTGTCCAGGGTTGGATTGAGGTGGCGAGCGAAAGGGAAGAGTTTGAGCCTGATAAGCAGTTAGTTGAACTATCCCTATGAAGTCTATATCTGGCAAGGCTCTCTGCAAAATTGTTGAGAAGCGAGGATGGGTTCTCAAACGAATCAATAGTAGTCATCACATTTATAGCAAGAAGGGTGTTCAAGCTATTCTCTCTATCCCTGTTCATGGCAACCGAGATTTACCGACTGGAATTTTAAGTAAGCTCATGAGGGATGCTAATCTCAGGGAAGAAGACTTGGGTAAGTAAAGTTGTGTTTACTATTGGTCTAGCAGGTTCCGATCTATAATCACCATAGACGCTGATCTTCTTGAAAAGAGGTCAAAGGAATGGTGGAACGGCCGCCCCGCTATAGCAAAGAAGAATTTGCCCAACGAGGCAATCATATTTATGAGATTCAAGTACGTCCTTTGGTAGAAAAAGGCAATTATGGAAAAATCGTAGCGATCGACATTGAAACGGGAGCTTTTGAACTTGCCGATACTCCGATCGCGGCCACTGATCAACTCTATGAGCGATACCCTGATGCCCAACCTTGGGTAATTCGGATCGGACATCGTGCAGTTTATCGTTTTGGTTCTCGGAGCTTGAAGAAATTGGTATGATGCAAGGCTTTGTTAACCAAAATTGTGAAGCGGTTTATTGCTATTATCAGTTCAACCTAAAATGTACCCTTTAAGGGGTAACTCTGAGAACCGTAAGAGTGTTTGCAGCTATCCTAGAAAAAATCCAGGACAAAATTCTTCGACAACAGTATGTGATGACGATCCATGCTGATGAAGAAATGGATGACGACAATCTGATGCTGGCGGATGTTGAGCAGGCCATTCTCACTGGTGAAATTATCGAGCGTCAGAAGGATAGAGCTACCGCAGAGTACAAATACCGGATTCAAGGATATTCAACTGATGGCGATCCTGTGGAAGTAATTGTTAAGCTAGGCTCATCTGGCAAGGTTATAATCATCACAGTCTATGCACTCTGAAATTGAAGAATTTACTGTTTGCGATGTTTGTGGTTTTGCTGAGGCCAGAACTCGCTATGGATCTCGAGCCTATGGGAAAGGAAAAGATCTACTGGTGATTGAAAATGTACCTATGGTTAGCTGCCCTAGTTGCGGTACGAGTTACTTAACATCATTGACTCTTAAAGAGATTGACCGTATTAAGCGCGATCGCAAGACAGTAGCAGTAACAAAATCTGTGAAGGTTGCTAGTTTCTAAGTTTAATATTAACGAGTCCACTAAACACAGGGAACTTCAATATCATGGCAGATGGTAAATCCAAAGTCGCACTGATTACCGGCGCATCATCGGGTATGGGCAAAGAAATGGCCAAATCTCTGCTGAAGGATGGTCTGACCGTAGTAGTGGCGGCACGTAGTGTTGAGAAAATGGCTGACCTTAGAGAGTTGGGTGCTCACCCACTCCGTTGGACATCACCGATGAGGCCAGTATCCAGGCTGCGGTGAATGAAATTCTAGACACTTATGGCAAGGTCTCGCCCCGCTGACCTTAACCGTTAGACTTTGCTGAGTATCAGTAGATGGTCTTGCAGAAGTGTTAACATTGACTTTGTCTTTTGGATGTGCTTCCATTGTCAAGCACCAAATGCACTACAGTTGCGTGTAACTACAGCTGAGAGCGATCGCAACATTGGGCTAGACAAATCAATATGGATCAAATCATAGCAAAGGTTTTCTTAGAATGCGTTCGCGCAATCGATGCCAGCGAGTTGATAAGTCGCGTTTCTTCCACGGACAAAGAGTTTAGCTTTCAAAATTGGTTTGCTGTTCGTCTTGAAAGGCTTTCCTTGAACTTCGATGAACCTTCAAGAAATGCTTATCCAGACTTCAGGCTTGTTGATTTCCCCCTTGGCTTCGAGATAAAAGGATTAGGATTTCCAGGCAGGGAAGCAAACTATGACTGCAATAGTCAAGTGCCCTCAGGTCTGCATAATGGGAGGACAATTTACTATGTGTTTGGACGATACCCAGCAAAAACCAAGGAAAAGAACTATCCAGTCTATGATCTTGTCATGTGTCATGGCAATTTCTTAAATGCAGACCATTCTTATATCCATAAAAATAAGAATCTTAAAGGTTTCGGTAGCTATGGAGACATTATGATTCGTGACCGAAAAATGTATGTTGCACCTACACCATTTGCCCTTACGGATGGCACAGAACGCCAAGTTACTCTGATTGCTCCAACTGGCTTTAAATTTGGTATAGATTTAAAACACTCGGGTACTATCACACGTATAGAGACTCCAAGGCTGATCAGGGGTTATTACTTTGATATGATTGAACATACGCTTACACCTTCCTATATAGATAATCCAAACGCAGGAAAGAAACACACATTTGAAGTTTTTCGTGCAGCAAAATCTTTAGGACCAACAGTCACTCTTCGTTGATATGGAACTTTCATTCACAAGTCTTTTTTCTGGTGCAGGTGGCTTAGATATCGGCTTTGAAATGGCTGGTTTTAAACATCTATACTCCACAGATATTGATACATGGAGCGTTAAAACACTCCGTAATAATCGACCTGAGTGGGATGTTGAAGAAGCTGATATTCGAGAACTATCAGAAAGAGATTTACCTGATAGTGATGTAATTTTAGCAGGCGTTCCATGTCAGGGCTTTTCACTGGGCGGGAATCGAAAGGAAAATGACGAGAGGAATTTTCTGTTTCAAGAAGTTGTCCGAATGGCAAAGATCAAGAAGCCTCGCTTTATCGTAATTGAAAATGTTCTCAATCTCAGGACAATGAAAGAACCCAAAAGTGGAAAGCCTTTTGTTGACGTAATTTCAGAGCATTTCAAGAGTCTTGGATACTACATAAAATATAATGTCTTCAGAGTATCTGGTTTTGGAGTGCCTCAAACGAGAAGAAGATTTATTTTTATTGCCAGCTTCGACCGATTTCCCTCAGCTTTTCACTGGCCCACGCCAGAGCCAGATACACCAGCATCAGCATATTTAGCTGATCTGGCTGCCAATCCATTCATTTCCCTTCCTAATCATTGTCCTGAATGGGGGTTCAAAAGCCGTGTTCATGAGGAGACTGGAAAGGCATTTGATCCTACTGAGACCCCTGTACCATGTAGATTCTCTCGAACTGGATCTGACGGACATCCAATAAGATCTTTGGATGCCCCATTTCCTGCTATTGATACTGGAACTATTTGGGGGTGGGCTCAGGGAAATGTGGTGGCAGAAAGAAAGGAAAAAGATCGCGTCAATGGGCAATTTGTAAGGAATCCAAATATTAACTTAAAGCTATGGCGTATCAGTGCAAGCCGTCTTCGACGCTTTACTAATCGTGAATATGCCCGACTTCAAACTTTCCCAGACTCATGGGTATTTCATGGAGGAAATAAACGTCATGTCCACCAGCAGATTGGCAACGCTGTTCCTGTACAATTTGCCTATCGAGTTGCCTGTTTTCTTCAAGCAGTTTACCAAGCACAGTGTTTAGGCCAACCAATGAATTTATTTACTAATAATACGGTATTACAACTGGAATTGAATTTATAACTCAATGATTTGATATGATCATGCCGATTGGTAGGTTGCTTTGAAGGACAAAGCCCAACAAGACCCCAGCCATCCCTAGGGGTGTTAACAGGGTGACAATGAGCAAGTCGAAGCTGGAGATTATTATAGGAATTCCCAGTTAGGCTCCCAGTTACCACCTTTTTACCCCGCTTTACAACTATTCGCTACTGTAGCAGTAATCCTGTCACCCCAGTATCAGGGTAGAGTAAACTTTACTATCACCGTTATTCAGTTGTCACAAGTCCGAGACCTTGCCGCCCTTCTTTGAGTGTGTTAGCCTAATGTATAACGAAAGATTCCCACACTGTTCACCACAGCGAATAGTGATCGAAGGTAGCAGCAATCGTGGCATATTCCTTGCTATGACCTGTACTTTAGAATTGTGTAATCAGGTTTTAAAGGTTGATTTAAGCGTGAAATTCTTAAAAGAAACCATATTAGTTCTTCGTGATATCATTACAGGTGATGGAAATTGTTCACCCTCTCGAAGTGGTCCCCAATTGGTTGAATTTTTTAACCAATTTGGTTCGAACGATGAATACGGTCGAGGTTTTCCTGCACGTAAGAAATACGCTGAGGAGAAGTTACGTGAGTTTAACGATAAGCTAATCATGAAAGATATCCTGCTCGCGGCTATTGATCCTCGTCATTTTTGGAAAGAAGGAAGTGATAATAAAGAGGCAGTCGAACTTCTTAACAAATATCTTGAATTTGATAATTATAAACTACAATCTTCAGGAAACAACAAATGGGATGTTTCTAAATTGGATGGTTCTCAAATTGAATTATCACATCCTTATGAAAATTCGCAGAAAGTAACACATATTTTTATTGATGAGCAAATCAGTAAATGTGACGATAAGATTGCTAAAAGTGATTTTGATGGTGCAATCACTAACGCACGCTCTCTCGTTGAGGCAGTTTTGTTGGCAATCGAACAAGAGTTTGATCCTAATCCATCGGACTATAAGGTAAACTTACCTGAACGGTATAAGAGAGTTCAAAAACACCTTAATCTTTCTCCAGGACAGGAAAACCTTGCAAAGTGTTTAAAGGAAATTCTCAATGGTCTAACAAAGATAGTTAATGGCTTGGCTACTTTGCGAAATAACATGAGCGATGCTCACGCCAGATCCTATCAACCGTCGGAACATCATGCCAGACTAGCAGTTAATTCGGCTAAAACACTATGCCACTTTCTATTTGCAACAAAGGAGTATCAAATGCAGAAAAACAACAAACCTAACAATTAAAACCCAATGCAATAGCTAATTAAACTCAGTCAGAGAGTCACCCCCGACCCCTGGCTGCAAAAGCAGACATGAGACGATCACCATCACCCGCTCTTCAACATCCTGGTGCCTGACAATCACACCAAACCCCAACCATCCCTAGCCATGTTAAAAGGGTGACAATGGGCAGGTAAAACCTGGAGATTATTAACGAGTTACAACACCTAGAGCCTTGCCATCTCTCCCTGAGTCCAATAGACTCATTTAGAATCAACGAATCGCACCCTAAACTATGCATCGCATCGCCGCAACTCCAGGAGGATGGAACCCTGAAGCTGAAGGGGTTATCTTCATCGAACAAACCCCAGCACCGATTATTTTCCTCACTGCTGCTGACACGGATATCCAAACCCTAGCCGCATCGGTATCCCAACTTCCCCCAGATTTCCCAGCTATCCGAGTCGCTAACCTGTTGCAGTTGCAGCAACAACTAACCATTGATACCTATGCTGAGGATATTTTAGCCAAAGCACGGATTATCATTATCAGATTATTGGGTGGACGCTCCTACTGGTCCTATGGCTTAGAAGTGGTGAAAGAAACAGTAGAACAAACTGGCGCTAGGTTATTGGTTTTACCAGGAGATGACCGACCAGACCCGACGTTAACTAGTCACTCCACAGAAACTATTCCGATAGTGAATCAATTATGGCGCTACTTTACAGAAGGCGGTTTTGAGAATTTCACTAACGCTCTGAAATTTGTGGCAGATGTATGCTTGGAGCAAACCAATAATCCAGCACCACCAAAACCTGTGCCTCGAGTTGGGGTTTATCCATGGCAATCGGGCATAAAGGTTAGCAAGTTGAAGGTTAGCAGGTTGAAGGTTGAAGGTTGGGACGATAAGCAGCAACCATTAACCAGCAACCAGCAACCAAATAACCTACCCGAAGGCCAAAGACGAACAACCAAAACAAACCTTGGCCAAAAGGCCACGCTACGCGAACAACCTTCAACCAAACAACCTTCAACCAAACAACCTTCAACCTTCAACCAAAACAAACCTACCCTTCGGGAACGCCAAAGGCGAACAACCAAACAACCTGCTGGCAATCTTAAAGTAGGTATCCTGTTCTACCGTGCCCATTACTTAGCGGGAAATACAGCACCGATTGATGGGTTATGTCAGGCTTTGGTAGAACGGGGCTTGGAACCGGTGCCAGTGTTTGTCTCTTCTTTACGGGATCTAGAGGTACAACGGGAATTGTTAGGCTATTTCCAAACTCCCGATAGCTCTAGTAGTGCGATTGAGCTTTGCTCACGCTACGCGATCGCAGTGTTGCTGAATACGACTAGTTTCTCGGTGGCTAAGTTGGATGCTGAGGTACATCAGTTGGAGTTGTGGGAACGGCTGGATGTGCCTGTGTTGCAGGTTATTTTAAGTAGTGGCACGGTGGAACAGTGGGAGTCTGGGTTTCAGGGATTGATGCCCAGGGATACTGCCATGAATGTGGCTTTGCCGGAGGTGGATGGGCGAATTATTAGTCGTGCGATTTCCTTTAAGTCGGCGCAACGGTGGAATCCTGCTCTGGAAACGGATGTGGTGGTTTATGAACCGGTATGCGATCGCATTCAGTTTGTAGCAGATTTAGCCATGAATTGGCTACGGTTAGGGCAAACCCTACCGCATCAGAGAAAGGTTGCTCTGATTTTAGCTAATTATCCCAATCGAGATGGCAGGCTGGCCAATGGAGTAGGATTAGATACTCCGGCCAGTTGTGTAGAGATTTTAAAAGGGTTACGGGATGCTGGGTATTGGGTTGACAGGATTCCGGAAACTGGGGATGAGTTGATTGAGTGGTTGACCGCTGGGGTTACCAATGATCCAGAAGGATGGCAGTTACGTTTGGTACGACAAGAGTTGAGTTGGCAGGAGTATTGGGACTATTTTCAAGGGTTACCGATAGGGGTTCAAAAGGGAATCCGTGAGCGTTGGGGAGAGTTTGATCTTAACGGTAAAGACCGCAAAAATGGCCAGGGAGAGATAACCGAGATTTCGGGATTTCCCATTTCAGGGATTCAGTTGGGAAATGTGTTTGTAGGGATTCAACCGTCTCGGGGTTATGATCTTGACCCAGCTTTGAATTATCATGCTCCCGATTTGGAACCCACTGATGGGTATTTGGCATTTTATTATTGGTTGCGGAAGTGTTTTGGTGCCCAAGCAATTGTTCATGTGGGCAAGCATGGGAATTTGGAGTGGTTACCGGGTAAGAGTTTGGCCTTGTCAGAGTGCTGTTATCCAGAAGTAGCCTTAGCAGCCATGCCTCATTTGTATCCATTTATTGTCAATGATCCGGGGGAGGGTGCTCAAGCAAAGCGTCGCGCTCAAGGGGTGATTATTGATCATTTAACCCCTCCCATGACTCGTGCTGAACTTTATGGTCCTCTGCAACAGTTGGAGGGATTGGTTGATGAGTATTATGAAGCGCAGAGTTTGGATTTGTCTCGCTTGCCAATTATTCGCGATCGCATTGTTAGACTTATCCTTGATGAGCACTTGCACGAAGATTTGGGGATTGAAGTAGACGACATCGAAGCTGGAGAATCGGAAATTACTAATCAAATTGATGCTTATCTTTGTGAATTGAAAGAAGCTCAAATTCGAGATGGATTACATGTCTTTAGTCAATGTCCCCAAGGACGTCAATTGCAGGATTTAATAGTAGCAATTGCTCGTCATCCAGGAAAGAATCGCATCGGCTTAACTCGTGCTTTAGCTCAGGATTTAGGTTGGGGTTTTGACCCCCTAACGGAAGAGTTTTCAGTGGTTAAGGAGATAGCAAAAAGCAGTATAGAAAGGGAACAGGGAACAGAGAATAAGGAACAGGGAACAGAGGAATGCTATAGTGGTAAATATACTGTTGGTGATTTGGTTGAAGTATTAGAAGAAGAAGCGTCTAAATTAGTAGAACAAATCATCACTAATTATCCATTAGCGATTACTGATGATCGATTACCGATTACTAAAACAACAAAACAAGAATTAGATTGGATACGCGATCGCCTTTTACCAGCACTACAACAAACTAATCAAGAACTTACCCAATTGTTACGGGGATTAGAGGGGAGATATGTACCGAGTGGGCCATCTGGTGCGCCGACTAGAGGACGACCGGATGTTCTGCCCACAGGTCGGAATTTTTACTCTGTTGATATCCGTGCCATACCCACAGAAACAGCGTGGGATGTAGGCAGAAAGGCAGCTGAGGTGCTAGTGGAGCGCTATACCCAGGAAAATGGTGAGTATCCCAAAACCCTAGGAATTTCCGTATGGGGCACATCGACCATGCGTACCGGGGGAGATGATATTTCCGAAGCTCTAGCGTTGTTGGGAGTGCGACCGATTTGGGATGGGTCCTCACGGCGGGTGGTAGACTTTGAAATATTGCCAGTGTCTGTGTTACAACGTCCCCGAGTGGATGTGACCCTGCGCATCTCTGGCTTCTTTAGAGATAGTTTCCCCAATTTAATCGACCTATTTCACAATGCAGTAGTTGCTGTGGCAAGCCTGGATGAATCACCATCAGACAATCCTCTCGCAGCCCAGGTGAAACAGGAAACAGACTATTGGTTACAGGTAGGGTTGAGTCAGTCCCAAGCCCAAATGCGATCGCACTACCGCATCTTTGGCTCAAAACCAGGAGCCTATGGTGCCGGGTTACAGGGTTTGATTGAATCTCAAAACTGGCAAGATGAGCAGGATTTAGCTCGCGCTTACATTAACTGGAGTAGTTACGCCTACAGCTCATCTTCCCCCAAGGGAGCCCCAGAAGCCTTTGAGCAGCGTCTGAAACAGATGCAAGTTGTATTACACAATCAGGATAATCGGGAACATGATTTACTCGATTCAGATGATTATTACCAGTTTCAGGGGGGGTTAACCGTAGCGGTGCGGGGGTTAACTGGCAAAAATCCTCAAACCTACTTTGGTGATAATTCTATCCCTGAAAAGCCCAAAGTTCGACAGCTAAACGAAGAGATTGCCCGAGTGTACCGTTCTCGTGTCGTGAATCCTAAGTGGATTGAGGGAGTGATGCGCCATGGTTACAAAGGAGCATTTGAAATGGCAGCAACAGTAGATTATTTGTTTGCCTATGATGCTACCGCTAATTGTGTCGCAGACCATATGTATCAAGGAGTAGCTCAGGGGTATTTATTTGACCCAGACGTCCAAGAGTTTGTCCAACAAAAGAATCCATGGGCATTGCGAGATATGGCAGAACGGTTACTGGAAGCTAATCAGCGGGGATTGTGGCAGTCAGTTGCACCAGAGACCTTAGAGAAATTGAGAGCGATCGCATTACAAGCAGAAGCAGTGATTGAAGGAGAAAATTTTGGCATTGTATAGCTAGGGAACAGGGAATAGGGAATAGGGAATAGGGAACAGAAATATGTTTTAACCTTTACTTCGACTACTATAGCATTTCTATTCTAATGAGGTACATAAATTTTTTTACCACTTCCGACTTTCAACTTCCGACTTCCCTCTTATGAATTGATTGCTCCTTTCGCGTAGCCTGGCCTACGGCCTCAGTCCCTGCTCCCTGCTCCCTAAAATACCAAAAAATTTGTACCTCACCTAATTAAAAATCGCTATATAGCGTTTATGCCAGTTATGAGGTATAGTCTTCTTTGACGTTGATTCCCTGTTAGGTGCGCTTGACCTATTAAGAATTAAATTCGCCACGGGTCGCACCTCTTGATGCAGCCCATCGCTATTCCCTATTCCCTATTCCCTATTCCCTCTTCCCTCTTCCCTCTTCTTTCTTCTCTCTTGCCTGTTCCCTGTTCCCTGTTCCCTGTTCCCTAAAATCCCGAAATTCTGTACATCATACCTATGATAAACGCTATATGAGCTTACGTCTATTTAACATAAAATTGCTTTAACTTAGACGCTACGTCCTCTGGATTTGTCCGATCAGGAAATACTAAAATAGCCTTAATTTTGTTGTTAGCAACTATTTCTGGCAAGCGATGGAATTGTTTATCAGTAATAGCAATTCCATCATAGGTTTCGGCATAATCTACTTCTTTGGTAAAATTTTTATCATTATAAGCTTGAATAAAAACTCGATCTACATTCCATTTTGGCCAGTCAGCAGCAAAATATTTTTTAGCCCAATAAGGATTATGATGACAAAGATCAAAACTAACCTTTGGGTTAGCTTGTTTCATAGCACCGATCATTTCTTGTGAAAAAGCGGTTAGCTTATTAGTGCGATTTACTTTACCTGGCAACTCGGCATGGTAACCCAGATAATCGTCCCATTGGACTGCATCAATTTTAGGATATTTTTGGACAAATTCTACTAAAATATCTCTAAAAAAATTAGCAACTTCAGGAATTTCCACATCAAGAATATAATGCTCGATTCCTGGATAGGTGCGATCAACGCCCGGTACAACCCATTTCCGTTCAATAGCTAAATCAAAAATCGGGCTATTTTTATCTATTTTGATACCTTTTTCAAAATAAGCATGAACTTCCATGCCGTGTTTGTGTGCTTCATCAATTAGCCAAGTTAACCAGCGGTCGCGAAACTGATTAGGACAACTTTTATAACCGAAAGTTTTTTGCATCACTTCACTAGTGTACATAGGACAAATATTACCCCATACACCATGAATAATCGTATTAATTCCTTGAGAATGATAATGACGAACTTGTTTTCTAATCTTCTCTTCACTAGCATTATTAGTTACCTTATAACGACTTATATAAATTCCTCTGATTGCTTTTTTATCCAAAGGAGTTTGAGTTGTTGGTGATGCTGGCTGATGATTAGGTTTAACAATTGGTGTTTGAGGTTTTTGAAGTTTTTGAGCTGTTTGAGGTGTTTGAGGTTTTTGAGCTGTTTGAGGTGTTGATGAAGCTGGCTGATGATTAGGTTTAACAATTGGCGAATTTGGTAAGGAAGGTGCAGTGGTTACAGAAGGCTGAGTAGGAGCCGAAGGTTGTGGTTCGGCTGGTGTCGAATTTAATCCAGGAATAGTTATTGGTAGATTTTTAGGAATAGCTATTGGTAGGTTTTGAGGTAATTTGCTAATCATGGCGAAACCTCCTTGATGGTTCAACCACCAATAACCACCGCCTAAAACCAGTAAGATTAGAGAAATAGGAATATTTGCGCATCCACATCCACTGTTTTCATTATTTTTATTCGACATCGTCAAATTCTTGCCTAGCAAGAGTTTGGGACATTATTTTAAGTTATTTTAAGCGGCTGAAGCAAAAAATTCAGGTATAGCTAGGGTTGTAGCAGCTTAAACTAGTAGTGTAGCATACTAAATCCGGAAGAGGCAAGCTTTTGAGCATAGGGACGCAGATTCCCTAGTTGTTTGCTAACCCATTCAGCATTAAAAATTGCTTTATATATAGGGTTGTTCAGCCTCAGCCATCCTTGTTGATTAACCACCAAACCCGATAGCAGCAATTCCTTGCACTCTTGGCTGTTATCCATCGGTACATCATCTCCAGCTAAAATCTGCTGATAAAGTCCCAGCAATTTGTCAGCATAATATTTATTAGTCAAATTATTACTCAAAAGGCGAGCCGAGATGCTCCGCAAATGTTCGGGTTGATCCTGGGATTCCCAATTATCAATAATTTGATTATGTACGATTTTGCTAACCCAAGATTCCTCATTACCAGGAGCAATAGTCAACCCGACCCTTACTGAGTCTACCACCAACTGACATAGTTTTTGGGTTAGAAAAGGTTGTCCTCCTGTCCAAGCCAGTATCTCCTTGAGAATCCTTTTAGCATTACCCCCTGTTTCCTCTAATCCCTTGGCAAGGGGATATGCTTCATCGAATTCAAAGCCATTTAGTTCTATGGCTTTCCCGATATTAAAAGGTGTCCGCTTTTTGCCAGTCATCAAATCCCTTGGCTTAGCTACCCCGAATAAAGCAAAGACAAGGCGATTATAGTTGGGATTAATTACTCTTTGGTTATAGCAGAATCGGATCAGAGCCAAAAAATCCTCAACGGGAAAAGGTAAGTTTAGAATAGTATCAATTTCATCAATGAAGATAACAATTCGCTCAGTAGGAAATTTGACCAGCAGGATATCTTCCAGGAAATAACTCAATTGCTGAAGCAGTGAGAGATACTCTTCCTGGTGCCACCAGGATTGGAAATTAAAGTCACCGAATAACTTGAAACCTCGTACTAACTCAGCCACCACTCCTTTGTACCACTGAGTTGGGGTAATTATTTCGCTACCGATGCGCGTCATATCAATAGTGCTGCATCTTATACCTTCTTGTTGTAGTTGATGTCTGATTCGCACCGATAGAGAAGACTTACCCATTTGTCGGGGAGCCATAACATAACAAAACTCACCCCTTTTTAAGGCGTTATAGAGTTGGATATCGCCTTGTCTTTCTACATAGCTAGGCGCATCACTGGCTAGACTACCACCGACTTGGTATAGAGGGTAACTGTTAATCATAAATTTGGGATTATTTATGGTCTGGTTTACCGACATAAATCAAAGGATTTAATTTTTTATTTTCAAAACAAAAAATAACCAGATTACTATAACGCTAGTAGATAAAAATTATAATTATAGCTTGTGAATAAAGTGTGAAAATATCCTAGGAACTGAAATTGTCAGCTTATGCGCTACGCGCACGCTACTTGAGGTGCTTTTAGCTAGGGAAAGAAAAACTTCATATCGGCGAAAAGAGAATTATATCAAGTCTGGTTAATCATTTTGAAAATAGCCGATTTAGCAGCAATAGCAATCAATAGGTTAAATTTTCCGGAATAGACCCACAACATAACGAAAAAAATATTTAACCAAGGAATTTAACTGGGCTTCCCATCAGTCGAGGATAGCCAGCCAAGCCAAATCTGGTTGACTAATCATCCTATGGCTGAGCGGGTAATGGGTGATGGGTAATGGTCAACTACTAATTACCAAGTCCTAATTACTGATTACTAATAATATATTTTTTAAGAGAAAATTATGTATCAGCGCATCAATAGCACAGTTTTCTTAGCTTTAGTGTCCAGCATTATGGCACTCACCAATCCCACTAAAGACGCTTATCTTGATCATGCGTCATGGCACTTACATGATACTTACTGCCAGCAGAAATCCCTTCCTCTTGGGGTAAAAGCAGCTTGTTTTGTCGGTAAACCTTTACCACCTGATGCAGTTAAGCCAGTGATCGAAAGCTACACTCGTCACCAAAACTATTTCCTTTTCAGTATCTATACCACCAACTTCTGGGGTAAAAAATTCCACACTGTTGGGCTAGGAGGTAAATTTTTGGTGTTTTAATTATGTCAGCTATCAGCTATCAGCTATCAGCTATCAGCTCTCAGTTATAGCAAAGGGAACAGGGAACAGGGAACAGGGAACAGGGAGTAGGGAGTAGGGAGTAGGGAGTAGGTAAAAGGGAACAAAAATTATCACAATTCCTACACGGATTGGTATATCAGCTAATGCGCTACGCGCACGCTACGCGAACAGTTATCAGCTAATGCTTACAGCGTTTTTCATAACTATAAGGTACACAGCATTTTTTCCCTGTTTCCAGATCCGCTGTTCCCATATCCGCTGCTCCCTACTCCCTGCTCCCTGCTCCCTACAAACCCAAAACTTTGTACCTCACAAATTGCAAACCGCTGTACTTAATTCTATCAGAATTGCAGCCCTATAAAAAACTATTATCGTGGAAAACCTTCTATATCAAGGGATTCATAGTCTAATTCAGAGGCTGTAAACCGATATCTTTTACCACGTTCCAAACTCCTGGTTTGGTTAGTACATTCTTTAGCATTGCTTCCATCCTCTTTTCCTACAGAGCAAGATTGAAACTTTATGTTTAAAAAGTTATTGGTATAGATTCTATCGCTACCTGATGACAATTTTTGTATCCTATCATTGATCCAATACTTTACCGAGTAGAGAGTCTGATTGGATATAAGTGTACCAACTTCAGGGGTATTTGGCTTGAGAAAGCTTCGGATAACGCCGCTCCCACATTTGTACTCAGTAAGAGTCCTGATATCAGCACACAAAGACATAGGAACTTCTGAGTTCATACAAACTGATTTCGTAATAGGAGACGAATCTCTTTGTCTGACATCAATATTTCTTTTAATTACAGCAGTGAAAACTCCCGACTCAAGTACACGATCGCGTTCTTTAATCTCGTACTCAAATTTATTCTCTCCGTCTAAAACATGAAAATATTTACTATGATGTCTTTTTCCAAAACTCATCTCTGTCCCTTCTGAAGATCTACCCTCATAGTACTCTCTGTCGGTGTAAGGATATGGGTCACTAGCTACTCCTCTGGTAATATTTCTAACAATTACACGTCTTTTACGAGCTGGGGGAGTAGTACTGGAAGTAAACCGAGCCTCCCGAGAGGACCAGCTGTAACCTGGGCACTCACCTTTATACTTAGTTTCGTGAATTTCTACTTGATTGAGTTCTCGGCTACCTAAGAACTCCCATCCTATTTCAGGTCCAGGTTCTGTTTCCAAATCCTCTTCAATTTCTATTTCAGGTGCAGGTTCTGTTTCCGAACCCTCTTCAATTCCTATTTCCGGTGCAGATTTTGTTTCCGAATCCTCTTCAATTTCTATTTCCGGTGCAGATTTTGTTTCCGAATCCTCTTCAATTTCTATTTCCGGTGCAGGTTGTGTTTCCGAACCCTCTTCAACGGGCAATTGTGTTAGTGGTGTAAACTGTGCTATTGATGGTGCTAGAAAAAACGTTAAAACTAGACTGCTGCTCAAAGCCATGAGCAACAAAAATTTGCTAGTTGATGTTATTTTAGGAAGCATTTTGTTCCATAATCGATTTAAGTTAAGCATAAGACAACCTTAATTTATTTAAGTTAAAGGTCAAAAAACACTTGTTATAGTTTGCAATTAAATTCATCGTATCAATTAGATCTGAATTTAAATTTCGATCATTTGCTTGAGTGTATTAAGACTAAAACCAGCAAGACGCTGAGCCTCACCCATATCATAAAAGCCATGCTTATGATACAAGTTGAGGGCAAAGTTTCCGACAATTGCTCAAATCTTTAGCAGTGCAAGACTAGCAGGGCAGATCACGGGCGCAATCAAAATGAAATAGCCCTGCATTATCAACACCACTCAGTAAATTGGTTTACCATCTTGCTGACCTATCTAATAATTAGCGAATAAGATGGTAATTTGCTTGAGGAACTATCTGTTGAATGCTGCTATCTTCTTTTTGGTTTAATTCACTTATTGTACCTCCAATTAAGCCCAAACAAATCATGGGTATCGAAATGATCAATCCGATCATTATTTGTCCTAAATAAGTCCTAATGGATAGCCCCATCAGATGATCGATTCCATAGTCGATATGCCAATTTCCTTGTTCATCTTGATAGACGTTTTTAACTTTCATAAGTTTCCTTACTCATCCAATAACTTAAAAAAAAAATACAAATCCACAAAATTTCTACATCACATGGCGCTATAATCGACGATGCTACCCTTTAGAAACTAAAGGTTTATCCCTATCAAGAGCTACAGGTGGCGTAGTCTATAGTCACGGAGCTGCTCCCAAAATTGATTAGTTAAGGTCTATATACTAATCAGGGCTAGCTGAAAAATTTATGCAATCGGATCTTTTTTCCGTAAGGGCAGTGGGCGGGGATGCTTTCGCGTAGCGGCTCCTAGGTCCCATCCCATCCGCGTTAACTGATCAGCTGTGTTGACTGTGTAGTTGTTAATCAGATCACAATCATGGTGGCTTAGTCATCAAAAATATCCAACTGCTCGATGGTCACCTCTTGGTCGCTCACCTTTTGGCCAGTTGTGTTCCTAGCTAACAATTGTTTGCCAATCCCCTTGCGCAACCCCAGGGCAATTTTGCTGTGCTTCTCAATTTGCTTCATCACCTGCTTCGCCCGCTTAATCACTGAGGTTGGTAAACCCGCTAAACGTCCGGCCTCAATGCCATAAGAACGGTTAGCTCCTCCTGGCTGTACCTGATGCAAAAAGATGATTTCATTGGGTAACTCTTTTACGGTCACCTGATAATTAGCGACATTGGGCAAAATCGAGGCTAACTCATTCAACTCATGATAATGGGTAGCAAAAATCGTCCGTGCCTTAATTTCCATGGCCAGATACTCCCCGACCGCCCAAGCGATGGAAAGACCATCAAAGGTTGCTGTACCTCGACCAATCTCATCCAACAACACTAAAGACTTATCCGTAGCATGATTGAGAATATTCGCTGTCTCGTTCATTTCCACCATAAACGTAGACTGGCCTGTTGCTAAATCATCCACCGCACCGACTCTGGTAAAAATGCGATCGCATATCCCCAAACTTGCTTCCGATGCTGGCACAAAACTTCCCACCTGTGCCATCAACTGAATCAATCCTATCTGACGCAAATAACAACTCTTCCCACTGGCGTTAGGTCCGGTCAAAATAATCAAATCAGGATTATCCGTTTCGGTGGCAGGTTTAAGGTTAGAAGGTTGAAGGTTAGCAGGTTGAAGGTTAGCAGGTTGAAGGTTAGTGTTGGTTGAAGGTTGTTCGCGTAGCGTGGCCTTTTGGCCAAGGTTAGAAGGTTGTTCGCGTAGCGTGGCCTTTTGGCCAAGGTTAGTGTCGGTTGCAGGTTGTTGGTTAGAAGGTTGTTCGCGTAGCGTGGCCTTTTGGCCAAGGTTAGAAGGTTGTTCGTTATCGGGTTGCTCGTTAGAAGGTTGCTGGTTATAATTTTCAACGTTCAACTCGGAAGAACCTTCAACCTTCAACCTTCCAACCTTCAACTCCTCTTCAACCTTCAACTCCTCTTCAACGTTCAACTCGGAAGAACCTTCAACCTTCAACTCCCCGTCAACCTTCAACTCCCCATCAACCTTCAACCTTCCAACATTCAACTCCCCTTCAACCTTCAACTCCCCGTCAACCTTCAACTTGTTTTGACCTAAAGACGCGGAATTCGGGACAAACAAACCACTGGGCAAGGACTGCTCTACCACTGGATGCCGTCCATCTATAATCCGAATTTCCCGGCTTTGATCCATATCGGGACGACAATATCCCTGATAAACGGCTATTTCTGCTAATCCACACAACACATCCAATGCTGCTACTGCCCGAGACACACCCCGAATCCTGTCAGCTTCCAGCGCTACCTCATGGCGCAAACCTACAAAAATTTCATACTCTAAACGATTCAAATCCTCCCGGGCCGTCAGAATCCGTGCTTCCCTTTCCTTCAGCTCTGGGGTTATGTAGCGCTCTTCATTAACCAAGGTCTGCTTCCGAATATAGTTATCTGGTACCTGAGCTGTTTTAGCACGAGGGACACTAATGTAATATCCAAAAGTCTTATTAAACCCTACCTTCAGCTTGGGAATATCTGTCTTTTCCCGCTCCGTCACTTCCAAATTGGCAATCCACTGTTGATCCTCCTCGGCTTGAGCACGCATTTCATCCAACTGCTGGTTGACCTGAGGCCGAATTAATTTCCCCTCAGTCAGATGCAACGGTGGTGACTCTACCAGATGCTCCTGGATTGTGTGCCCTAACTCTTCCAATTGTGGCGGTACATTCTGCATCACTTTCAGATAGGGAGAAGAGCCATAAGCCGCTAGGTCAGCTAATTCCGGTAACCTCAACAGAGAATCCCCTAAGGCGACTAAATTTCTGGCATTAGCTCTACCAGAACTTGCTTTACCTGTCAACCGCTCCAAGTCATAAATTTTCCGAAGCAGCTGCTGTAAGTCCTGGCGCAGTCCAGTATTTTCCACCAATTCCGCGATCGTATCATGTCGTGCCCGGATTCCCTTAATCTCTAGTAATGGTTGCAGTAGCCAGCGCCGCAATGCTCTACCTCCCATGGCTGTACTGGTTCGATCTAGAGCCCAAAGCAGGGAACCATTAAAGGTGTTATCTCGGACAGTAGCAGTAATTTCCAGATTGCGACGAGTCTGGTGGTCGAGAATTAAATAATCAGCAATGGTATAGGTACGTAATATCTGTAACGCTACATAATTTTCTTTTTGGGTATCTTTGAGATATTCCAACAACCCACCAGCAGCACGGACACCAAGGGGGAGATGTTCACACCCTAACCCTTCAAGCGATCGCACTCTGAACTGTTCCAACAGTCGCTGTCGGGCTTCGGCCAAGGTAAAGTGTCGTTGGGGACGGAGTGCATAACAAAATGAATTTGGTAAACAATCCGGTAAACTCTCAGAAGTCTGACCAGGTCGTAGCATACTCCCCAAATCGGGAGCATTGGTGGGAATTAATACCTCAGAGGGCTGCAAGCGCATCAATTCCTGAACCAGCAGGTCTAACTCTCGGTCTTGAGTAGTCAGAAATTCCCCAGTGGAAATATCTGCATAGGCTAAACCCCAATGATTCTTAGCAATCACTACTGCTGCCAGGAAATTGTTACGACGAGCATGGAGCATCTCCTCTTCCATCAAGGTACCGGGGGTAAGGACACGGGTGACTTCCCGGCGCACCTGACGTCCTTCTTTGGCTGCCACTGAGGCATCTTCCACTTGGTCACATATTGCGATCGCATAGCCTTTTTCCACTAGCATGGTGCTGTAGCGGTCCAAAGCATGGTGAGGAACCCCCGTCATTGGCACCCGTCCCACTCCCTTACCTGCTTCTTTGCTGGTTAAGACCAGTTCCAGGGCTTCAGCAATTATCCTGGCATCCTGAAAGAAGGTTTCATAGAAGTCCCCAACTCGGTAGAGCAGCACAGCATGGGAATACTGGTCTTTTACTTCAGCAAAATGCTGCATCATCGGTGTCAGCTTACTGCGGTCCACTGTCCGATGGTCAGTATTCTCAGGCGCAACTTTCCTTGCTGCTTCAGTTGCCCTTTTCGGAAGGTTATCGTTGGATTCGGGAGTAGATGCTTGAGGGGATCTGCTCATTTACTAAGCTAGAAATACCAATACTCTATAGTAAGAGGTTAATCCAAGTCACCCTCGGTTTGTTAGATTCATTTCCACTGGGCTTACATTACTCTATCGCAATAGTTTTTTTTAAATACTAGGGAGTAGAGTAAACACATCTAATGGATTGATTCATACATATAGTGTTTATTTATTTCCCTGAACACTATATGTAGAAAATATCTTGTCAATAAGCACAATAATACCGGGTTTATTGAGAACTACCCCCAGTTTGTTGACAAGATGCGCTTACCCTGGCATTGTATAGCCTAGCCAGAATGTCTAAATTATTCTAAATTATTCTAAATTATTCTAAATTATTCTAAATTATTAGAACTAAATTATTCTAAATTAATTATGTGTATGTTTAATACTAAGCAATTCCCTTGCTGATGCCCCTATAAGTTGGAAGAAATTAAAGAGCTGTTGATGACAGTATTGTGTTTATTTAAAATCTTCTCTGTTTATTAAGAGGTTGGGAGGGAATCGAATCACACTTATACAAATTAAAAGGTGTTATACAAATGAAAAGTGTCATCAGACGTCGAAGGTTTTTGGTTGTACTCGCTACCATGACCGGGCTAACAACCTTGACCCCTGTTTTGACTCAAGGTCAGTCTGGTGTTCAGATTCTTTATGCCTTGAAGCCCAATGGTCAACTGTCCTACTATAGCTATAGTGGTCTACCGGATCCTAACAACTTTCGTAATCGGGGTGCGGAGAAGGTTATTTCAAACGGTTGGAACGAATATAGTAAAGTTTTTTCTGGAGGTTCTGGAGTTCTGTTTGCTCTAAAGCCCAACGGTCAACTGTCCTACTATAGCTATAGTGGTCTACCGGATCCTAACAACTTTCGTAATCGGGGTGCAGAGAAGGTTATTTCAGACGGTTGGAACGAATATAGTAAAGTTTTTTCTGGAGGTTCTGGAG
>NZ_JAAHFV010000539.1:0-3003 GCF_010672755.1 Moorena sp. SIO1F2 | reverse complement strand
GAATAGGTCTTTGGCAGCCATTACTTTTTCTACAACTTCTAGCACTATTATCCTTCAATAGTGAGCGGGATGCTTACCGCAACAAAGGGGAACCATTATAATGAGTAGTGGACTAACACAGCTAAAGTAGTAGAATATATTTTTGGTAAAAACCTTAATTGACAAGGGATTTAGGGATTTTACTAAAGCACCATTTTAGCTGTGTCAGTCCAGTGGGTTTCATTTTCGGGCGGGCAGGATGCCCACCCCAATCATTTCATCCCTTGATTTAGCAATGCTTGGTTATTCGGGAATTACTGTATCTTCCCGGAAAGCCAGATTTTGAATTCGCTCGTCCAATGCCGGGTCAGTATCAGGCTGATTAAAGGCATTAGCTGCGGTGGGGAAGAATTCATGGAGGTATTCGGCTAGGGCATCCTGCTCGGAACCAAAGGAGGCAAAATTGGCAAAACCCTGGAAAGGTTCAGGGATCGCACCATCTCGGATGCCGTTTTTGTTGAGGTCTTCGTCAGGATCTAAAACCCCATCGCCATTGCTATCCGGCTCACCCCAGAAATCGACCCGATTGAACAAAGCTGGATTGGCACTCAAGAAGGTGGATAAGGGAGCGCCATCAGCCACGTAGCTAATGGTAACACCACGAAACGTGCGGCTGGGATCCCCCACTAATTCACCATTCTGAGCCACTACATCGATAACTTGGTCTTGATCGTCCAGGACAACCAAAGACAGAACCCGATCATTGGCAGGACGAGTGCTATCAAAGCTAAATTTAAGCCGACCGACTTGGGGAAACTGGCCGGGAGTCACACCTGGAGCTGTTGCTGCTACCGCATCCTCGATGGTTTGCAACAATTGATCTGCCGTGACGGTAAACAGGGTAAGTCCATTGTTAAAACGGAGGGAGTTTGTAATGTCGAGTTGGGAAACTTCCCCTTCTTCCTTGCCCACCGCAGGATTGGCTGCTGGGGGCAACAGTTCAAAGTCATTGGGGTCGATGCCACCGTTAGCAGCGCTAATTACCCCGATGTTGGAACGGATGCCACCTCCATTTTTGAAGGAAAACACGGTTGTATCATCGACAGTCTTGGCATAGGTCAGGTTAGCATCAGCGGTTAGGTTACCCAGGTTGGTTTCTTCGGTACGGACAAAAGCGCGATCGCCCCGCAGGAAAACTTTGGTATTGCCAAAAATATTGCTATCCTGAGTACTGATCACTTCATCCAGGGTATTGGTAATTTCTACAACCTCTGGATCTGGGGTCCCTCCTACCGCTGCAACTCCTTGATCATCTGTGGCGTAGGCTCCACTAATGTTGGGGTCAATACTGCTGGCAATCAGGATACCGTTTGCATCAAAGTCCACCACCAGACGACCCACATACTTATAGGTGGCATCTGTGTTCACAACAGCGATCGCGTTTCCATCTCCATTGGTTTTGATAATAGGATAGGAACCGCCACTGGTATCTCCGAGCCGAAGATGATCGGTGGCATCAGACAGCAAGGTGTGAGACCCTCCCGCCACAATTATATCTACATCCCGCAAACGAGGGGCTAACTCATCCCGCTCAATGGTCAACTGTTGCATATGAGCCAGGAGAATAATCTTGTTGATGCCCGTAGCCGTCAATTCATCCACCGCAGTTTGGATTTTAGCAGCCAGGGCGTCATAGTCTGTGGGATTTTCCGGGAACACCGTGACTCCATCAGAGGAAGAGATGGTAGGCAGAAGGGGTGTGCTTGCTCCGACAATACCAATTGGCTCACCATTGACGGTAATCACTGCAGTCCCCGCAACTTGTCCTGCCGGAATGGTGCTGACTTCTTGACCGTTTGCACTGATCAGGCTTGATAGGTTAGGGTCTGTGCTAAAATCCAGGTTTGCACTGAGATAGGGAAACAGCGCCCCACGGTAAGATCCATCAGGTTGAATGATATCCCGCACTTCCTTGCTGCCGAGATCGAAATCGTGATTCCCAAAGGTCGAAGCTTGGATACCGAGTTGATTGTGGATTTCGATATTGGCGTGACCAATACTAGCTTCTCCCACAGGGGTGTCGTTCAACCTAGGGTCGCTGCCAGCAAACAGGAACGGACTGGGAATGTAGTTGTCTCCAGAGGAGAGGACAAGAGTATTGGGGTAGTCCTCCTTGAGGGCATTCAGGACGGCGGAAAACCGAGGAGCATCTTCCAATGCGGCCAGTCCAGCCTCAAAATCTGAAGCATGGAGCAGTTGTAGAGTAAAAGGCTCTGTATCTGAGTCAACAACCTCTGGCTCCGGGTTACTGGTGCCTGTAGAGCCTATATCGGGGATGGGTCGATTCTGTTGTGCTATCACCAGGTAGGCAACGATGGCCAAAACTAGGGCGATCGCAACTGCTACCCCTATTTTCCAAATACGGTTCCAATTCATTAAATATACCTGATCTGTGCCTTGTTTACCATATCAAGTTATTACCCTTTTTTGTACGATAGGATGCCGAAGTAATAGCAAACTTCGACATCCTATCTCTAATGGCTAGCTGTTTAATTCAACTGGCGGCCCAAACCAACGAAAAAGTTAAATATCCCTGCTGTTTCGGACCTATTGCTTGAACCGATTGATTGGCGCTAATACGTGTGAAATACAAATCACCAATCTGGGTAGCCAAAAACTCACTCTGGAACGAACCACAAGAAAGCTGCATTATTTCCATTTGGCTATAAGTCAAAAACTCAGTCACCTGTTCCACATCCGTAAAACGACAGGAAAGAATCTTGGAACGTCCTGCGGTAGATTCGTTCAAATCTTGACCAGAATTTGCTGCTTTAAAACTCATGAGTTGCTCAGATAAAATACATTATATTTCGTGGTAGTTGTCAGTAAGGATGTAGTTCGCCCTTAGGATTTTAGGGAGTAGGGAGTAGGGAGTAGGGAGTAGGGAGTAATAAAATTAAATCTACCTCATAAGTATGATCAATTATATCAAGCTTTTGCTAATATATATAGCAATTCTCATAG
>NZ_JAAHFV010000538.1:0-3007 GCF_010672755.1 Moorena sp. SIO1F2 | reverse complement strand
GGAATTGGGTAAATCTCTGCCAGCTAGTAGCATCATTTTGCTGGAGGGAGACTTACCCAATTCCACACCTAGCGATCGCGTTGCTATTACATCAGCTATAAAAATTTTGGTCATTAGTTATTAGCAATAGAGTACCTCGAATTATGGTTATTCTGAGTTAACATCTCAGCTTTTATTTTCCCTTAAAAATTTTCCTCGAACTCACCTTATCTAAGCATGTGCTCGACTATACCACCGTAATAAAACCCGTGCCAGCCTTTCAGAATTGTGCCGTACTAAATGAGTTTCCTCATCTTCATACATTACATTGGTCACTACAATCCGACGCCCTAATTTAGAAGTTTCTTCTCGATCTAGAAATACTGGATGAGACTTAACTTGAGCATACTTAATCAGTGACCCAGCTGAGGGGTATTTTCGATTCACAAGTACCGCGTTAAATAGCCTTTTACCACAGGCTTGATCAATGGCTTTTATATGGTCAGAGACACTATATCCATCGGTTTCCCCTGGCTGGGTCATGATATTACAAACGTAGATGCGGGGTATCAAGCGAGCTGCGATCGCATCGGTAATTTCTGGCACCAAAAGATTGGGAATAATGCTGGTATATAGGCTACCGGGTCCTATTATAATATAATCTGCTTCCTGAATTGCCTTGAGTGCTGCTGGTAAAGCAGGTGGATGTTCGGGAGTACAACCAATTTTTTTGATCACTCCCCGAGCATCAGTAATATTAGACTCTCCTTCGATGCGACGTCCATCAGCTAATTCAGCCCAAAGGCTGACATCAGTTAGGGTAGCTGGCAACACTCTTCCTCTCACTGCTAATACCTGAGAACTAGCAGCAACAGCTTGTTCTAGATCGCCAGTAATATCACTCATGGCGGTCAGGAAGAGGTTTCCAAAACTGTGACCGACTAAACCACTACCAGCTCGAAAACGGTATTCAAACAGTTCGGTTAACAACTTTTCTTGGTCTGCCAGTGCCGTTAAACAGTGACGAATATCCCCCGGTGGTAGCACTCCAATTTCCCGTCGCAGCCGTCCGCTGGAACCGCCATCATCAGCTACCGTAACAATAGCAGTGATATTAGCACTATAAACCTTTAGTCCTCTAAGTAAGCTAGAAAGACCAGTGCCACCGCCAACGACTACAATTTTCGGTCCCCGGTTTAACCGACGATGATCCATCAGCACATCAATCAGTTTTCGATCGTGGTCGGGTTTTAAAACTTCCGTAATTGAACCTACCGTCCGGGTTTGCCCCCAGAAGATGAAAAGTAGACCCAAGATCAGCGCAATTGGACCAGACACATGGTTAGGAATAATGGTGGTAATTTTCTCTAAAACTTGGGCTGTGAATTTAATGATGTAAAAAACTGGAGTCAGCTTTACCCAAATCGCTAATCCCAAACTTGTTAGCACTACACCACCAGCACTTAAAAGTATCCAACGCTTCACTAGTAATCCAGGGGCTAACCACTTAAACCAACGGTTGACCCGCTGAGGAATTCGACCTCTCGATTCATTTTGTAGGGTACGTAGAGCTCTTTTGAAAAGACTGATTGAGGACATAACTACACTGAGTATGGTAACTACAAAAGCCGGATAGACATGGCTGGTCGAACTCCAGCACTTGACAAGGAGGCGATGCATGTAGTGAGGAACGGGTAAGGCTCCGGAAGTGCCTGTCAGATTGGTACTTTCTTCGCCTAATCAAACATTCGTGTGAAAAGCGCGTGATTCACACAGCCGCTCACCCTTCAGGTATAGCGGTTTTCATTGATATTACTGATCAAGGTGCGCGCCTCCAAGGGCGCGAGGGATTGCTCGCGCCCTTGGGTCGCACCTCAATGGTGAATTCACCATGAAGCTGGTACTGATCACGACAGTTTCAGATAATTAGGCTAAGGTGTGATTAATACAATATCCGGTACCTAGACGTTATGATCAGAATTTACCCGTCGATATGCGGAAAGTGGTGAGGTCGGTTGAGTTCCCATTTAGGGTATGAGAGTAGTCGCGTAACCCCAAAAAATACGGGGTGAAAGAGAATAATCCCAATTAGTCAGCTACACCAGACTTTTGTGATTCCTGTGACAAGTGTAGCTGCTTACAGCTCATGACTTAATGGGGAACGCTTGCCTAGGTAATAGGGATGATAGCACTAGGGATTAGGGATGATAGCACTAGGGATTAGGGATGATAGCACTAACACCATTAACCTAATCTAGTTATTAGACTGGACAGGGATTGACTGCAGTGAGGCAGATGGAAAAGCGAATTTTGGGAATTGACCCAGGACTAGCTACTTTAGGTTTTGGGGCAATTAGTTGCCAAACAACCCAAATTAGTAAGTCAGGAAACACAAAAAGCTCCTTAGGAGTGGCAAAGCGTTCTAGCCAGTCACCAATACAGGCAACCCCTGAACCATTGCAGTTGCTAGATTTTGGCATCATCCAAACCCCTGCCAAAACTGATTACGGCTCACGACTGTGTACGATTTACGAGGATTTACACACCCTGCTGGAACACTGCCAACCGGATCTGGTGGCGATTGAAAAACTTTTTTTCTACCGTATGAGTACTACGATCTCCGTAGCTCAGGCACGGGGTGTTGTGGTGTTAGTAACAGCACAACATGAAGTTCCAATGGTAGAGTTTACACCGGGTCAGATTAAACAGGCTTTGACAGGATATGGTAATGCGGATAAATATGAGGTTCAGCAGGCTGTTATGCGGGAGTTAAACTTAGACACCATCCCCAAACCAGATGATTTAGCAGATGCCTTGGCAGTCGCATTGACCGCCTGGTTTCATATGTCTTGAACACTTTACTAGATCTGTGAACTAGATCTGTGAACTAGATATTATATTTGTGAACTAGATCTGTGAACTAGATATTATATTTGTGAACTAGATCTGTGAACTAGATATTATATTTGTGAACTAGATCTGTGAACTAGATATTATATTTGTGAACTAGATCTGTGAACTAGATATT
>NZ_JAAHFV010000537.1:0-3021 GCF_010672755.1 Moorena sp. SIO1F2 | reverse complement strand
GCTCACATTAGTACAGGCAAAGGTGATGTGGATGAATTTTGGGCTTTGAATCGGCTTTTGGAATTTTGTGATGCTCAATTACTTCCTGCCAATTCTGAATCACGTTAAGCTAAACATGACCAGTAAACATGACCAGTTGGATTTTTGAGTAGCTATTATCACTTTTATATGGGCACAATTACCAAAGTCGTTGTTTATTCCCTGGGAATTTTCGTTCTCTGTACTACCCCAGCTTTTGCTCAACATACTCAACATAATAGTTCAACTGCCACTAGCCAGCAACAACAGATAGAAACGGTTAATCTACTATCCCTACCGGAGGTATTACCGGAATGGAAAAAAGCCCGGGTTATCTATTTAGGAGAAACTCACAGCAGCCAAAAAGATCATGAGGCGCAGTTAGCGATTATTAAAGCACTAACTCGTGAAAATTCCAAAATTGCGATCGCAATGGAAATGTTCCAGCGCCCAGCTCAAGATATCCTGGATCAATACCTAGCCGGGAAAATTACAGAAGCTGAGTTGGTTAAGCAAAGTGAGTATGAACAACGCTGGGGCTTCCCTTGGGAATATTATGCTCCCCTGGTACGCTTTGCTAAAACTAATCAACTGCCTGTGTTAGCCTTAAATACACCTACTGAGGTCACTCGTAAAGTAGCCCGTAGGGGTTTAGAGAGTTTAACATCTGCTGAGCAGGAACATATTCCCCCATTATCGGAAATTCGCACAGATAATGCTGATTACCGCAACCTGATTCAGGGATTCTACCAACAACATCACCACGCCGGTCATAGCAATAGTCGCAACTTCGACAATTTTTTCACTGCCCAAGTGTTATGGGATGAAACCATGGCAGAGAAGATTGCTTTGTTTGCCCAAGCTAACCCAGATTATCAAGTAGTAGTGATTGCTGGGCAAGGTCATATTATCTATGGCTACGGTATACCCAGTCGGGTTGCTCGACGATTCAATAATCAGTTGGAACAAATTTCCGTTTTGTTGGGTGTTCAGTCAGAGAAACTGGCAGGAGAAAATGCGATCGCAGATTATTTATGGGAACATCTCTTTTGAATTAAGAATGTAGAATGTAGAATGTAGAATTGGGAATTTATAATGTAGAATTGGGAATTTAGAATTTAGAATTGGGAATTGGGAATTGGGAATTGGGAATTTAGAATTTAGAATTGGGAATTGGGAATTGGGAATTTAGAATTCTCCATTCTCCATGCTTAATTCTTAATTCTTAATTCTTAATTCTTAATTCTTAATTCATTCAAATTGTCTTATTCCCAAGAAACTCTACCAAGGGCTTAAACACACTCACTAATTCCGGACGTGCTGCAACTAGAGTCGGAAACGACCGCTCACCGTAATCTTGGCCCACTTGCAAGGGGAAAATTTCCTGAGAATCTAGGGGTACCCAAACTGCCCCAGCTGCGTGAATAATCACCCAAGCTCCAGCAAAATCCCAAATTTTCGGGGTTGCTTCCACTCCTCCTAAGGTGACACCGTTGGCAGTGGCCAGAAAGTTGTAACTGGCAACCCCTAGCATCCGAATTTTGCAGGGGAAGGGTTGCTTCATCACTGAGGTACTACGGGCGCACAGGTTGAAAAAGTGGTTTTGGCTAGGGGAATCCTGGCTGCTGTGGATGGGACGTCCATTGAGAAAAGCACCGTTTTCTACACCGCTGAGCTCCGATTTCCCCAGCCAAAAACCATGAAAAGATTGCTGGACAGGAGCAAAATGAATATAACCAAACACTGGAGTTCCCTGATACAACAAGCCTAAGGAAACCCCCCACAGGGGAATTCCTCTAGTAAAGTTGGTGGTGCCATCAAGAGGGTCAATAATCCAGCACCATTCAGACTCAGGAAATTGGTGGGATGCTTCTTCACTCAGTACGCCATGGCTGGGGAAATCAGATGCGATCGCATCTCTAATTTCTTGATCTGCCCACCTGTCCGCCTGGGTCACTAACGTACCATCGGCTTTTTCGGACCCTTGTACCTGACCAAAGTCCTTAAGGTGCCGATTACCGACACGGTTTGTGGTGTCCTTGGCAAAGTTGAGAATATCTGTCCAAAAATCATTCATATCAAGTCCGGTGGTGCGCGGTACCGGACATGATATCATGGTGTCGTTCTCCGGTAAAAACCACCCATCTACCTTAGTTTGTTGAGTTAGTTTGTGGTTTGTTTAACTCTAGACAATCCCCACAGAGCAGGTCAAAGTTGCCGAATATATTAACTATGTACTATTGCTTAAAGGTTCGTTTCCGTTGAACCTTGGCCAATAGGCCACGCTACGGAACTTGGCAACCCTTCAACTTGCCAACCTTCCCTACTCCCTACTCCCTACTCCCTAAAATCCAGATTGATAAATACGATATGAACTTATTCGGTAGTAATCGGCAAGACTTAGCAATACACAAGTGGCAACATCAGTTAGATCAGTTTGTTAAAGCCAATCAGAAAGAACTAGCTGCACTGGCTTGGGGGCTATTTCTAGAAAAAGGAGAAAGTGATGAGACCCTCGGACTTGACATGAAACCAAAGCCACATTTTGTTTACTGTCCTAGGGAAGCAATAGAGACCCTAAATCGTCAGGTTAATCACCAAATTCAGGAAATTTTGGGAGTGGTGGATGCTCATAAACCTGAGCAAGAAGTTTTGATTATTGGTATTGGTAATGGACAGTTGAAACTGATTCAATTTGAACCTGAACTTTCACCACCGGAGTGCTTTGAGCAAGTTGGTAAAGATGTCGATCAATTATTAGAAGAATTAGAGAAGCATATCAGTGAAACAATAAAGTAGGTATATCAAGTAGGGAGATCAATTCCGGTTAATTACTTCGTTTTTATTCCCCCTACTCCCTACTCCCTACTCCCTACTCCCTACTCCCTAAAATCTTAGACAAAATTACCTCAAACTTTTAGCCAAATTGATAGTGTTTTCTAACATTAGAAAGAATCTTCCAGGTGCAAGACATTCCAGCTGGGAAAGTTACCAAATCTCCTT
>NZ_JAAHFV010000536.1:0-3039 GCF_010672755.1 Moorena sp. SIO1F2 | reverse complement strand
AGATAGAAATCACCAAAAAAGCGATAACTATAACACGCTTTGATAGCAGTTTTTTAAGTAAGCTAAGTATTATCAAACTATCTGCTTGTGAATTTGCCTGTATCCCCTCTTCGGTAACTAAAGGTGTATCTGAAACAGGGCTATAATCGCTTGGTGCATTAGCAATGTGGATTTTAGAACCTTCCTGATCAGTATAGATTTTAGGAGTCATGACAGGAAGGGTTTCTCTAATCTTATTTTCGATGTACTCATGTAACTCATCTAGAGAAATCACCCTATCCCCATTCAAATCAGCTTCTCCCGTTTTAATACCTTCTACCAAATACTGAGTGTAAATTGAGAGCTGTTTGTCCAGCTGTTTGTCCAATTGACTAAAGGAATAGTCAGTTGAAGAGGCGAGAATAGCACGCCCTTCTCCTCCTAATTGATTTTGAAGATCGACGGAGCGATCATCTTTAACCAGTAGGCCATTACGAAAGGCTGCACTAAAGCAGCAGTCGAGGATAACCACTTGTCGCTTGGAGCGGCTACCTTTCATAATGTCATGGATAGCCTTAGCGGAAACTGCGGTTGTCCTAACTAGTTCTCCCTGTGGATTCTTACGAGTAATACGATTTGCTAAGTACAGTTGATTGCTGCTATCTTTAACACCGTGACCTGAAAAGAACAGTAACACCAAATCATCTTTTGTAGAACTGGTGAATAACTCTTCAATAGCCTCCGCCATTTCCTGTCGATCAGGATTGCTGAGAGCTTTGACATCAACAAAATTACCCAGTTGTGGGGAACCCAGTATTCGTTTGATTTCCTCTAAATCTTTGGTTGCGCCAGGTAGTGGCTCTAAGCCCTGTCCATATTCACTGACTCCAATCAACAGCGCTCGTTTTACCCCTTGTGATTGGCCAGCATCCTTTACATGGAACTGTTTATGGCTTGGCTTGTCTCGCACAACTGGCTGATTTAGACCTTGAAATCCTGACTCATTTCGAGGTTGAATTAATTGAGCATCTTGCACTTGCATGAAAATCACAGGTGTAGCAAAATCCCGTTTCCGATACCCTGTTGATTCATGGAGACTAATTTCTCGTCGTCCTTCCTGTACTGCTATATCTGCTGGCTTCCCTTGAGCTAATTGTTGATAAAAATGGCAGGCAAATCGGCTAGCTGTGCTGTTAGACACGGGATACTGCATGGCCACGAGTACAGGAATAATTTGCTGCACAACCTTGGAAGCTAGCCCTACAGATGGTTTCGATGTAGACTCCATTGCTCCCTGACATGCCTGCAACATAATAATTCCAGGTCGATGCTCATTAAAGAGTTCACTAAATTCATTGGCGCTAATCCACCGTGCCTGATCGAATTGATCCACCAAGGCAATTTCACCATTTTCATTCCGGAAACGACCATGACCGATGAAATGGAAAATATGAGGCTTTTTCCTAAGAACTTTATCAATAGCACTGCCGCTAGCTGGATTCACTACTGGTAACAATTGCACCTGCTCTGGTTGTGCCTCGGCTAGTGTCTCTATCGCCGCCTGCACTTCTTCGTAGGCAACTGGATTTAAATCTGTGGGTGCAGAGACAACTAAGGCAATCCGCATTTTTTCATTTGCGCCTAACTGAATCGGTGATGCTGAAATCGGCTGTGAGCAAAAGCGCGAGAAGACCAAGCGAGGTGCAGTAGCGAACCACATTGTTCTTAAGTTCTTCCTCTGAGGCAAACACATAAATTCCCACGGAAACGCTGCCACTTCAGGGATATTTTGCTCGTCTATATCTAGTTCTACCCGTAGCAGTTGCTTTTGCTTGTGAACAACTTCGTGGTAAAATTCAACAAAATCATCGCAAAGTCGATCATCAAACAAGGCATCAAACAAGGCTTCTCCGAGTAACCTCGACTGCTTAGCATCCTTGGGTTCGTTTTGATGAACCTCCTCGATCAGCTTCTTGACTTCTGGGGTGATCTTATCCTGATAGCGAAATGCTGTAAAGATTGGATTATGGTGCTTTCCAGGTTCTTTCTTTTCAACCCCCACTGTATAATAATTGATCAGGTAGATGCGATAGGTGTAGTAGGCTCTAGTCATAGCTGTCTGATCAGATAAAGCTGATTAATTGGTAAGCATACGCGCTACGCGCACACTACGCGAACAGTGGTCAGCGGTCAGCGGTCAGTGGTCAGCGGTCAGCCTTCAGCCTTCAGCCGTCAGCCGTCAGCCATCAGCTGATTTTATTCAAAAGCACTTTAAGTAGAGTGGCACAGGCTTCTAGCCTGTGACCTAACCCATAAGCTGATAGTTGATAGCTGACCACTGATAACTGATAACTGATAACTGATAGCTGATAACTGAATGCTTACCATAGATTTACAATAAAAAGATGCACCCGATTTAAGTAGCTAAATCCTGTGTAAGATTAGCTTTCGGTAGCTTCAATATCCATTCCTTGACATCACTACGACTGAATTTAATTGCCGCCTGATTCTTATTTCGTATTAAGGTTTGGAATCTATCTGCCAGATCACTGAAAACATCACGGATATCAGCAGTTAACCAGTTCATATTTGGTTCAACCCAAACCATACCGCGCAAATTAATAGACTTTATTTCCTTAGGCACTTTAAAGACAATAGCAAATTGGACTGTCGGTATTTTTTGGATTTCCGGCTCTTCAATGCGCCAGTAACACCTTGAGTTACCTTCACCTTGGGAAATCATTTCAAAGTGACCAGCTTCGTAAGCATACTCAGGAATGACAATGAATGCTTTGAGTTCGTTCTTCTTTGCTACATTAGCTTTGAGCTCCCCAGGAAGAGTGGTAAGTTCGGCTACTTCAGTGCTATCAATCCCGATACTCCAATCAAGATTGCTATTAATAGCTAAATTCATGCCCACCCCGGATCTCATCACAGGTCGCCATTGGCTTTTGGGGAAAATAGACTGAACGATCGGCTCTTTTTCTCCTTTGGGACTGAAGTCAAGCTCACAGCATAATCGCCAAAATCTAACCCCTGGTTTAGGACGTAAATCGACAA
>NZ_JAAHFV010000535.1:0-3102 GCF_010672755.1 Moorena sp. SIO1F2 | reverse complement strand
CGCGATCGCACTTAAGCATTCAGCTATCAGCTATCAGTTATCAGCATTCAGCATTCAGCATTCAGCATTCAGCATTCAGCATTCAGCATTCAGTTATCAGTTATCAGTTATCAGTTATCAGTTATCAAGCTGGGAAAAATCCCCCTTGCTAAGGGGGACCAACGGGGGATCTCCGAGGCAAGAAGACACGCCCTAGCCCCCCAGAATTGGGGGGCTATGGTGGCCAAGAAAAGTGGGTTGAAGTCCTAGTAGATTGTCCAGGAGTCCAAGGTATATATACTTATCGTAATGCATTGGATGTTTCAATCAATCCTGGAGATGTTCTGAGTGTGTCATTCGGGACTCAACAGCTAGGAGCGATCGCTATTCGGATTGTAGACTCTCCACCCCCAAACTTACCACTGGAGAAAATTAAGGACGTAGAGGAGGTGATCAGTCCCGGTTTCTTTCCAAGTTCCTACTGCCAACTGTTAGAGCGGGTGGCTCAGTACTACTGCACCCCTCTAATCCAAGTGATTCGGTCTGCCTTACCTCCAGGACTGTTAGGGCGATCGCAGCGTCGAATTCGCCTCAATTCCTCGGTCTTGCCTAAAGAGGCTCATGTCTTTGTCAATAATTCAGCCGCAAGTAAGATTTTGGAGATTCTCCAGGCTAAACCCAATGGGGATTACAGCTGGCAATACCTCCAACGTCAGGTAAAGGGGGCTAAAGCAGGATTACGTCACCTGCTCAAGCGAGGTTGGGTGGAAAGTTATCTGGAAGCTCCTAAGCCAACTCGTCCTAAGCTCAAGAAAGCTGTGACTCTGGTGGGTAATCTCAATCGGCCTGATCTGACTCGACGGCAACGGGAAGTATTGGAGGTGCTACGCCGTCGTGGAGGAGATTTGTGGTTGAGTGAACTATCACAAATTTGTAATGTTAGTTCGTCAACTATAAATTCTTTGGAAGATAAGGGATATGTGGTGATTGAGCCTAGGGAAGTATTGCGCAGTGCGACTTCACCAACCATGGCTACAGATGCCCCCAAAAACTTGACAAATGCCCAATCCCATGCATTAGACATGATTAATAATCTCGATGGCTTTGCCCAAGTGCTGTTGCATGGGGTGACTGGGTCTGGGAAAACGGAGGTCTATCTACAAGCGATCGCACCAATCCTAGCGCAAGGGAAATCCGCTTTGGTGTTGGTGCCGGAAATTGGCTTAACTCCTCAAATTACTGACCGTTTCCGGGCTCGCTTTGGTGACAAAGTTCGGGTTTACCACAGTGCCTTGAATAAAGGGGAGCGCTATGATACCTGGCGACAGATGATCCCAGGTGAGCCACAAGTGGTGATTGGGACTCGTTCTGCTGTTTTTGCCCCTTTGCCCCAGTTGGGATTAATTGTTTTAGATGAAGAACACGACTCTAGCTTCAAGCAAGACCAACCCATTCCTACCTACCACGCTCGCACCGTTGCCCAATGGCGAGCAGAATTAGAAAATTGTCCTCTGATTTTAGGTTCAGCTACTCCTTCGGTAGAAAGCTGGGTCAGTATTAAGGTGATGGGGGGAGCGAGAGATGGTCAGATCGGTAGTGAAATTAATGCCCTGACCTCTTCAGCTCCTGAGGTTCAACCCTTCACCTGTTCACCTCCTCAGCATCCAGAACTTAGCACTCATTACTTATCTCTACCGGAACGGATTCAATCAAGACCCCTGCCACCAGTGGAAATTGTGGATATGAGGCAGGAGTTACAAGCTGGGAATCGGTCGATTTTTAGCCGTTCTCTCCAAGACAGCTTGAGACGACTAAAGGAACAAGAGAAACAGGGGATTTTATTTATCCCCCGCAGGGGACACAGTACGTTTGTGTCTTGTCGTAGTTGCGGTCATGTGTTGGAATGCCCTAACTGTGATGTTTCCTTGTCCTATCACTATACTCATGAAGGGGCTACTCAAGTATTGCGGTGCCACTATTGCAATTTCGGACAACTCCATCCCCGTAGTTGTCCAGAATGTAGTTCTCCCTACCTGAAATTTTTCGGTAGTGGTACTCAGCGGGTTGTTCAAGATTTGGCCAAGCTGTTTCCAGAGCTGCGAATTATCCGATTTGACAGTGATACCACTCGTACCAAGAATGCTCATCGCACTTTGTTAACTCAATTTGCTAATCGCGAAGCTGACTTGTTGGTGGGAACCCAAATGCTGACCAAAGGATTAGATTTGGCTCAGGTGACACTGGTGGGAGTGGTAGCAGCAGATGGATTACTGTATTTGTCAGACTATAGAGCATCCGAGCGGGCATTCCAAACCTTAACTCAGGTGGCAGGTCGTGCCGGTCGTGGGGATGACCCTGGTCAGGTGATTATTCAAACTTATTCCCCAGACCATCCTGTGATTCAGGCTGTCAAAACTCATAATTATCAGTCGTTTATCTCGGACGAATTGGAACAACGGGCAGCACTGAACTATCCCCCTTATGGTGATTTGATTCTGTTGCGCATAAGTGGATTGGATGCTGTGGTGGTAGAGAAGGTAGCGGAGGATTTAGCCGACAGGTTAGATACTCCTGAAGCCGAATACGATATCCTAGGACCAGCACCAGCCAGTGTGATCCGGGTTGCTCGTCGCTATCGATGGCAGATTTTGCTTAAGTTTCCTCCTACTGTGCCCGCAAAGTTACTGAATTGGCGGGAATTACAGGATATGTGTCCTCCAGATATTAGCTTGACTATTGATGTTAATCCGTTGAATATAAGCTGAAAGGTATAAGTTAGTTGAAGGTTTAAAGTAGGTTGAAGGTTGAAGGTTTAAAGGTTGAAGGTTGAAGGTTGGTTGAAGGCTTAAGGTTGGTTGAAGGTTGAAAGTTAGGAGTTGAAAGTTGAAAGTTGAAAGTTATAGGGAACCTAAATAAATTGTGATAATTTCGATTCCCGATTACCGATTCCCGATTCCCGATTCCCGATTCCCAATTCCCAATTCTTAATTCTTAATTCTTAATTCTTAATTCCCGATTCCCGATTCCCGATTCCCGATTCCCGATTCCCGATTCCCAATTCCCAATTCCCAATTCTTAATTCTTAATTCTTAATTCTTAATTCTCAATTCTTAATTCCCTACA
>NZ_JAAHFV010000534.1:0-3108 GCF_010672755.1 Moorena sp. SIO1F2 | reverse complement strand
TTAACTGTGATGCACTCTCAGCTAAATAGGCCTTGACATCCTCCCCACCCTATAGAGGGATGGGGATTCCGAAGAATCACTTCTTGGAGTTCCTGGTTGTTCCCTGGCGGGATTTCGGCACTTGGCTAGAGGTTTGAGCCACCGCTAGTACGCCTGCACAGGCAGTTTCCATTCCCCGATTGCCCACGGGTACTGAGTTTACTCCACGCCATAACACCATCTCGGCAGCCGCATGATCGCGATGAGTCTGGTATCCACATTCAGGACAATGATGAACCCTTTCCCCAAGGGGCTTACCCACAGTTGCGCCGCAACTTGGACAGGTTTGACTTGTACCGTTGGGATTGACTCGCATAAAAAATACCCCCCGTTTCCAGCACACCCATTCCAGGCGAGAAAGAAACGCCCCAAAGGATGCATCAATACACTCTTTGCGGAGCATCCCTCGGTTGAGTCCAACTGTATTCAGGTCTTCTGCAAAAATGGTTTGAGCTTGGTCACAAAGGTTATGTGCCGTTTTGTAATGGAAGTCTTTGCGCTTGGCGGTAATCTCATTATGCAATCGCGCCACCTTGATTTGAGCTTTTTCCCAGTTAGCAGAACGCTTTTGTTTTCGTGCGGCTCGACGTTGCAGCAATTTCAGCTTGCTGTATTGAGACTTCAAAAACTTAGGACGTTCAAAAAAGTTGCCATCAGATGTGGTGGCGAATCGCTCCAATCCCAAGTCAATGCCAATCGCTCTACCATGAACAGAAATATCGGGAATCGACACTTGAGATTGAATCGAAACAATTACATACCATTGGGTTCCACGAGCCTTAGACAACACCCTTACTTGCTTGACTTTAAATCCATCTGGAATTGGGCGACTATAGCTAATTAGGATACTTCCAATCTTGGGCAGTTTAATTTCAAAGCCATTAATTGGGTTGTCTTTGAACTGTGGAAACAAGAAAGACTTGAATTGTCCAAACTTCTTAAACCTTGGAAATCCAAAACCACGTTTTTGAAATGCTTTCCATGTGTCATGCAACCTCCGAATCGTAGTTTGCAACACTTGAGAATAAACATTCTTGAGGTCTGGCCAGGTCTGTTTCAATTTAGGCAAATCATTTTGCTGACGATGATAAGATGGAAAAGGGACGTCGGCGGGAATAATGTATTCCCGATTCAATGAACACCTATCCATCAAACACTTACGGGAGTTGATCCAGTCCTTAAGTTCGCCCAATGCACGGTTATAAACCTGGCGCGACGTTTCCAGCCATTCGAGCATTGTTGCCGATTGGTGCAGGTCTGGATAAATACGGTAAGTGTAGTTCATGGTAAGCATAACCGGATTTTACCACACAGCCGCACGAGTGTTAAAATCTCAAATACTAAAAATAATTGGCTTAGCAACGCCCTCCCTATCCATCCCCACCCTGAAGAAGGATGGGGAATTCCGTGAAAAAAGGTTAATCAAAGCTGCTGATGGGAGCGTCAATTTTTTTTTGCGATTGACCTTTGGTCACGCTTTCGGCAAAGCCGACGCTGCTTGAGGTGCGATCGCACTCACTTAGAGCCGATGCTTCCCAAGCTAAAAACTACCTGGAATCTCTCTAACAAAGCCCAAATGGGGTTCGATGCGACCTGTAGACATGCTCACCCAAGCTAGTCCTTCGGAAGTTCCGATCCATAACTTGTTACCAGTATTAGGAGCTAATGCCAGAATACGACTAGAGGGTAGCTTGCCTAGTTTAGCCAACACTTCTCCACTGTCTCGTTTTATTTTAAATAAGCCATTATCTGTACCAACCCAAACATTACCATCTAGATCAAACTGCACAGCAGTGACATTACGTCCTCTTAGGGGAGTTACAGACCTGAACACTTCGTAAGTGTCTGGGTTAATCACCAGTAAACTATTAGGAGTGCCAGCCCATAGCATTCCCTCCGGTCCTCGGGTCAAGGTTTGTACCGTGTTTCCTGGTAAATCCTTGATGCGAGCAATTACAAAAGCACTAGCAGTATCGACTCGCACTAGCCCTTCTAGAGTCCCCACCCACAGCTGACCCTCTTCATCTAGAGTCAAAGCATTGGCACTGACACCGGGTAATTTTTGTAATGTTGTCATCAACAATCCCTGGTCAGGGCTAATCAGAGCCAGACCGCGATCGCTTCCCACCCAAAGATAGCCACGAGTGTCAATCAACAGGGACAACACATTATTAGACGGTAAGGTAAAGTTTTGGGCATTAATTTCATTATTACGGGGGTCTATACGCAATAGTCCTTCATAGGTTCCTAACCAAATCCGCCCTACCCGATCCTGAGCTATCGCACCAACAGTGTAATTGGGCAGACTTAGGCGAGTGCGGATTTTTCCACTATTAGGGTCAATTCTTGTTAATCCTAGCCAAGAGCCCACCCAAAGCTCACCGGTAAAATCTGGTTGCAAGGCAGACACCCGAAAATCCGCTGGCAGGGGCTGGGTTTCTTGCCTGAGACGTTGATCAGGCAAAGGTCTAGTGGGCGGCGGAGGGTTTCCCCTGGAGGTAGGGGGGGATACCTCTTTGTTTACCGAGTCAGTGGATAACTGTGTCTGAGCGATCGCTGTTGATGAATCTGAAAAATAGTTGTTTGGCTCACTGTCTGGGATTGACACCGGTAATATTTGCCCCAGCAGTGTAGCACTGATTACCAGACCGATACGGTTAGTTAAGCGGTTAGTTAAGCGGTTAGTTAACCAATTCGTTAACCATGCCATTATTTCCAGCATCTTGATTAAGCCTTTAGTTGATCAGTACTTATATCATGTCGGGATAATTACCCTGTCTTGATGCAATAGCGAGTGGGGGAAACCCCCAAGACCGCGCTGCATCGCTTAATAAAAATCTCCCCATCTCCCCATCTCCCCATCTCTCCATCTCTCCATCTCTCCATCTCTCCATCTCTCCATCTCTCCATCTCTCCATCTCTCCATCTCTCCATCTCTCCATCTCTCCATCTCTCCATCTCTCCATCTCTCCATCTCCCCATCTCCCCATCTCCCCATCTCCCCATCTCCCCATCTCCCCATCTCCCCACCCTCCCTCTAATTATGGGTATTCAACCTGACTTGATATT
>NZ_JAAHFV010000533.1:0-3137 GCF_010672755.1 Moorena sp. SIO1F2 | reverse complement strand
GTTGACCCATTGATGGATAAAGATGGATGGGAATTCTCCGATGGGCCTGGTTGTATCCCTGATACAGTCAATGGTGCTCGCTATCTGCGGGAAGTTTATATCAAAGGTGACCCTAACTGTACCGGACGGGTGACAGTTCCAGTACTTTGGGATAAGGAAACTGGCACGATTGTTAATAATGAATCCCGTGAGATTATTCGGATGTTTGACATCGAGTTCGACGGGATTGCTCAGTCGGATATCAGCTTTTATCCGGAGAATTTACGGGAAGAGATTGATAAAACCATTGATGCCATTTACCAACCTATTAATAATGGTGTGTATCGAGCTGGATTCGCTACTACTCAGCAAGCTTATGAGGAAGGAGTAACTGACCTCTTTGATGCCCTTGACTATTGGGAAGGGGTATTAGCTAAACAGCGTTATCTCTGTGGCGATCGCATTACAGAAGCCGATTGGTGTATGTTTACCACTCTGCTACGCTTTGACTCAGTTTACTATTTCCATTTCAAATGTAATTGGCAACGAATTCTGGATTATCCCAATTTGTGGAATTATCTCAAAGACCTTTATCATCAGCCAGGGGTAGAAGAAACTTGTAATATTGACCACATTAAGCAGCATTATTATAGGAGTCATCCGTTTATTAATCCCTCTGGTATTGTTCCAAAAGGACCACAAATTAGTTTTAGTGATTAAGGCGATAAGCTATTAGTTATCAGTTATCAGCTATTAGTTATCAGCTATCAGCTATCAGCTATCAGCTTTCAGCTATTAGCTATCAGCTATCAGCTATCAGCTAATGTGTACTTGAGATGCTTTTGAATAAAACAGGTAAGCATTGGTTTAATCTGAGTTAAGTCACAGGCTAGAAGCCTGTGCCACAGCTGATGGCTGACCGCTGACCGCTGACCGCTGATGGCTGACTGCTGACCACTGACCACTGACCGCTGATAACTTACCTATCAAGTTATTCTTGATTCAAGAAAGGAGACTTAGATTTGATTTTAAATACGGAATCTGAAAACTCACCAAGGGAATCAGGGACAGATACAATTTCCGGTTCGGTGCGTTTTCCAAACATCAAGGTAGCCTTACTAGTAGAGGGAGAGAAAAGAATCTGTGTGATTTTGCTATAATCCCACCGTTTCTGATCATAGAGAGCAAGCACCTTCGTAAGATTCTCTAAAGTCATCTCCTCCTTATTCTCGAACATAAACTCAACAGGACGATTAAAGACTTTGTCCAAAAACGTGCCGTAAAACTCATCAATATATAGGTTTCGAGTTTGTGTCATCATCAGTACCTTACGCAATTCCTGACTTAACTCATAGGCTCCCTCTTTGGTGCAAATCACCTGCTCATTGATAGCAACGGATTTCTGAGACCCATTTTTGCGACAGGGATTATTGTTAGAAGACTTTACCACTCGTCCAGAGTTGAGGTCGTCCCCAAGTTGATCAAACTCATCAACCACTCCGCGTGTGCCTTGGATTATACGCCTGCCTTCACGAATGGTATTGGTTACCTCTTGAACATCTCGACGGATTTGGCGGAGCTCATCGAATAATCCAGCAATCTCGAAGGTGCTAACATTGCTATTGTCATGCTTCCGAGGTACTATTCCGGCTTTTGCGGGAAGCATTTGCCACATCACGGACGCTGACAACAGGTAAGCTGAACCTTGGAAAATGAATTTGTGAACCATGACTATGGAATCCTGACTTAAAGTGGTCCACTATCTTTTTCTTTTGGCAAAATGAAAATCCGGAAACTTATCCAGCAATTTTTCCGGATCTGCTTTACTTACCCTTGTAAGATCTCCCCATCTCCCCACCCTCCCCACACTTCCCACACTTCCCACACTTTTCACCCTACTCCCTACTCCCTACTCCCTACTCCCTACTCCCTATTTCCTGGATTTCCCTTCGATAGCGCGGACCTGCTGGTATTCCCCAGCATACTTGCTGCTCTGGGATATTACTAAAAACACTGCTGCGAGCACCAATTACCGCATTAGCTCCAATGTGGACACCCGGAGCAACAAAGCAATCGGCGGCAATCCAGGCTCCGTTACCAATATTAATCTCAGATGTGATTAAACCAAAGGCTGGGTCTTTCATATCGTGGCTACCAGTACAGAGGTAACATTTTTGAGAAATCACGCAATGACTACCAATGCGAATTCTATCCAAGCTGTAGAAAACCACATCATCCCCAATCCAACTGTACTCACCAACTTCTACTTTCCACGGGTAAGTAAAACGAGCAGTGGGTCGAATAATGACATTAGTACCAATTTTGGCTCCAAATAGTTGTAGCAGCCATCGGCGGAAGCCATTGAAGTTATGAGGACTTAAGGGAAATGCGATCGCTTGCACCAACCACCAGAGTAAGATTAACCAGCCCGGACGTCCTCGGTCAAACCAAGATTGGTCGTACTGCCGTAAATCAACTAAGGGTGCTAAATCTAAAGCTGGTAGTTTACTTAAGTCATTAGTCATAATGAAGAATTAAGAATGAAGAATTTAGAATTTAGAATTTAGAATTTAGAATTTAGAATTTAGAATTTAGAATTTAGAATTTAGAAGGCAGGCAGAATTTATAAGGTAGCCAGAATTTAGAAGGCAGGCAGAATTTATAAGGCCGAATGTAAGGAGGTACACAAAATTAATTACACATTTCATAAAACTCAAAGCCTTACAATGTAAAGGTTACAGAGATGGCGATTCGGTAATTAATTCTGTGTAGGTGCTTAGAATGCAGAATGTATAATTCTCAATTCTACATTCTTAATTCTACATTCTTAATTCTACATTCTCAATTCTACATTCTCAATTCTACATTCTCAATTCTACATTCTTAATTCTTAATTCTTAATTCTACATTCTTAATTCTTAATTCAAAATGGAGTCTCAGGTATTTGGAGAGACAACTGATGGCTTTGGCGTTACTGGTGTCTGTACTGGTTCAGTTTTTTCTACATTCAGCTTACCGCTAAACTTTTGTAACTCATAGAGTTTGACACCAATTTGATACTCATACTGACTCAACAGGCGTCCATAAATGTACCCAGCTTTTCCATCTAAAAAGCCCAGCTGTATAAAGTAAAACAAAATAAACCGCAGTATTGGTTA
>NZ_JAAHFV010000532.1:0-3150 GCF_010672755.1 Moorena sp. SIO1F2 | reverse complement strand
AAAGGGGTGGATTTTCACCACCATCCGAAGGACAGTTATAACTTTTGGGGTTTTATCCCCGCGAGTTACCTAGGTCATACCCCTCCCGCACGAGGGAGGCTCCTACCTAGAACAAGCCGCACTTCTCGCAGTATTCGTAATAGGCGAGCATTTTCTGCCTCTAGATGGTCTGGTTCAGCCATACCTTCCGAAAGGTCTTCCAATTGCTGATTTAGTTCCTGGTTGATATACTGCCAGCATTCGCTATTGTTTCTTAGATCGGTGTTCTCAGCTTCTAAGAGACTCACGTATTCAGAAAGCTTTTCATTTCTTTCGGTGATTGTAGTCGTATCACCAAAAGCTTCACGAATCCTTTCCTCTAATGCATCTATGATCAATCCGTTAGTCAATGCAAAAGCCCTTTTGTTGCCTTTGTTTCCACGACTATGCCAGTAAAGCCCAACTATGACCGGAGGCCATCCACTGATACGAGTCTGCCCTTTTAGTTGCTCTGGGTTTAAAACCTCAAAAGTGCCGGGCGTAAAACCCTTGCCCCATATATCTTTGAAGGCTTTTGATCGCAAAAAACGCCGGGCGTAAGATTCATCTTCTCCGATGGTTTCAGCAGAACCAGTCTGAGACATCAAGTAATCTCCAGACTCCGTCTTGAAACCATCAGCCTTAATGTCCCCAATGTAGAAAGGACAGTGAGTTACGTATTGCTTATTTTCCATGGTTAGAATGAATATGACATTGAACTGGAGTAATCCTCCACTTAGCGATCGCACCATTGACCGGGAATGCGATCGCTTATTCATAAGTATACCTATTTGATCGTCATCGGCAAATATTTCTCTTGTTATCTTTGTCGCCTCAAAAAGTTAACAAGAGACGACAGGAAAATCAATGATCACTGCAAGCCAGTAATGTATAGTGCTCCGCCTACGGCCAATCGCTTTTAGCTGTTCCGTTCATAAAAACGCTGAATTAATCGATTTTTATCGTCTTTATCAGAGTGGGAGAGTTTGAGAGGGAAAAGAATACCCCGTCCTCAAAGGACGGGGTATTCTTTTCCCTCTCAAATAGTGTTAAGATAAAAAGTAAGGGTCTCAAAAAAACTGGGTATTGACCCTACTCAGCTACCCTCGGTGCGCGGGAAAGTCACGCCCATGGAGATAACAGTCGCGAACGGCTGTGCCTGGGAATCCCCATCCCTGCGACGGGTGGGGAGGTTCAATTACGAGTAAAAATAGCTTACTTTGCCCAACGAGAGAAATGGGCGACGTTATGCTTGCCCACTTTTCTCCTTGTTTTATTCGTTTTCCGGAAAACTAGGTAGAGTTAAGGTACACGTCACAGACTTCCCGGCGTTGGACAGAGAGGCACCGTAGGTGATCGCATCAAATACCTGCCATTTCCACTAATAGAACTACTTCCCACCAGAGTTAAAACTATTCCTTAAAACTATTGCGCATATAGGGTAACTGAAGTACTGATAATCCCGGTTATGTTAATTAGTCGGGAGATAATAATAAACCTACAGTATAATTTGATGTCAGTTTGGGTGAAATGCTTGCGCGCCACTTCCTTCTTAGAAGATGGGCGATAGACTACCCGAATCACCGTTCAATTACATTTGGTAGGTAAGGAATACCCTCATGACAAGTCCCCAGGTGATCTGTGCTGGTGAAATGTTGTTTGACCGTTTGTCTAATCAGCCAGGAAAACCCCTAGAACAGGTGGAGTCTTGGACAGACTATCCCGGTGGCGCACCAGCGAATACTGCTTGTGCTTTAGTAAAGCTGGGTATACCCACTGCATTTATTGGTTGTATTGGTCAAGATCAGCCAGGAGACATACTAGTAGAGTTGTTAAAGGACATTGGTGTCGATGGCACGGGAGTACAGCGTCATGGTACTGCTCCCACACGGATCGTCTATGTAGTTCGAGATGCCTCAGGCGATCGCAGTTTTGCTGGATTTGGTGATATCGATACCACAGAATTCGCTGATACACGACTTCAAGCCGATCACTTGCCTACTGAACTATTTAAGGAAGCGAAGTTTCTGGTATTGGGGACTCTGGAATTAGCCTATCCCGACAGTAAGGCAGCAATTAACCAAGCGGTTAAGTTGGCACAACAACACCAGGTCTCTATCTTTATAGATGTGAACTGGCGACCGGTCTTTTGGAATGATGCCAATACTGCCATTGAAATCATTCAAGACTTTATCCAGCAAGCGGACTTCCTGAAACTGACTGATGAGGAGGGAGAGTTTTTGTTTGGCACTGCTGATCCAAAAGCGATCGCACAACGGCTGGATAAGGTCAAAGGGGTATTAGTCACAGCCGGGGAACGAGGCTGCGCCTACTATCTGGGAGGAAACGAAGGGAAGTTACCAGCATTTTCTGTAGCAGTCCAGGATACAACCGGTGCCGGGGATGGCTTTACTGGTGGCATTATTTATCAACTATGCCACCGTGACCGGTCCAGTCTGAGTGATCCAACCGTTGCCAAAGATGTGGTTACCTATGCCAGTGCAGTAGGCGCACTGACCACTCTCAAGCCTGGTGCGATCGCAGCTCAACCTACATTAGCTGAGGTGGAAGCTTTTCTATCTAGTTAGTAGACTTCGCGGCAGTTGTCGGGAACAGGGAACAGGGAACAGGGAACAGGGAATAACTAATTTAAATGCACATCAGCTTACTCTATAAGTTTTTATCTTTAAACTGAAGTTTCACTTCCTACACTTGTCACACTCTTCCCCCGACTCCCGACTCCCGACTCCCGACTCCCGACTCCCGACTCCCTAAAACATGGATAATTTAAACTACTATTCCAATTCAGAAACCATGACCCCGAAGGAAAACTTCGACTTTGTTAATGCTTACCTCAAGGGTGTTAGTCCCGAGATTCGCAATCAAAACGGCTTTATCGTCAAGTTTATCGGAGATGGTATAATTGCTGTTTTACCTGATGGCACCGATGAGGCAGTAGCAGCGGGAATTGCCAAGCAAATCAGAGTGGAAGAATACAATCGCGAGGCTTTGTTGCATGAATGATGAAGGGGTCAAAATGCTCCCCCTCTCAGGAGCAGTTTTAAGCATTATGGGCATAGCTATCAGGCATACCCAAATGGGTCATAGGATTGAGGGCAGCACAAGCAAGTA